>CALMXN010000280.1 GCA_937871145.1 uncultured Clostridia bacterium | reverse complement strand
CTATCATAAGTCTTTGCGCTCTCCGAGGGGATGAGGCAATGCTGCCTCAGATTATATTTGAAAAAGGCTCTTATAAATTTTACTGTCTGTTTCTCTTGAAATTTTATCAACTCTTGAGCTGTAAAAGTGAGCGTTTTTCTTATGGAAATTGCGGAAATGATGTAGGGTATACTCGGAATATTTCCTGAGAAAGAAATGTGCAGTTTCTCAGGTGTAGAACGTAAATACTACAATCTCACTTGTTATTTTTCAAAAGCTGTATTAATGTCTGTTATTCCTGCGTCAATATTATTGCTTTACAGGCAATGTAACCTCTGTTGTAAATTCATATGCGCCAGATATTTCCTTGCACTTAAGCTCCAGTGCACCTTCACAGTCGTTTACTGCTTTTCTTACACTTCTTAGTCCAAGACCGTGATTTTTAATGTCCTCCTTACTTGAAATTATTTCTCGTGAAACGTCCACATATTCAGCAGAAGGGTTTTTAATAGAAATGTAGAAAAAGCTGCCTGTTCTTTTTGCTGCAAAATCTATCCTTCTTTTATTTTCAGGCAAATTTTTTACTGCTTCAATAGAATTATCCAGCAAGTTTGTAAGTATTGTACATAAGGCTACCGATGAAACAGCAAGTCCGTTCAGGCTTCCATCAACAACAATTTCCGCACCGTAGGCTTCTGACAGGCTCATTTTGTCCGCTAAAACAGAATCCGCAATTTCATTTCCTGTGAATACTGTTGATTGTGTTTCATTTATGGCAGAACTTATAGTTTCAAGATAATCTTTCAGTTCATTCATTTTACCTGAATTATATAAGCCTCTCAGAGTAAAGATGTGGTTTTTCATATCATGTCTGAGTAACCGCATTTCCTCATCTGCTAATCTTGTTTGTTCAAAGTGTCTTGCCTGTGCAGTCATATATTGCTCACTGAGAGTGTTTAATTCTCTGAAATGCTTTACCTGTGTGCTTTTAACAGATAGCAGCAGTAGTGCCGTAACCGCCATCAATATAAGCACCGTCGGAATGATTGCGTCTGCTGACACATCAGGAATATAATTTGATAATGTGTACATGTCAGTTATCAATAAAGTTGTAATCAGCATAGTGCTTGTGAGCAGAAGAATATTCAGTCTGCTCATAGGTTCTCTTTCTTCACTTTTCGCAAGTAAACCAAGTAAAAGTATGAACATAACCGAAACCACATAGCTTACACAATACATAATATTGATTTTTATAAAGGATTCAGAAGAATTATCTGCCAATGAAAACAATGCCGTCTGCATACTATTCATAATGCTTGCCGAAAACACCTCTGCCATTATAAGCGAGAACAAGCTGTCCGCATTTCTGCCAGTTATCAGACACCAGCCGACAATTGTGTGAAGAAGGTAGAATATTTCCACAACAGGAGAAACATTGATTTCTTTCTCCGATAAGAAAATCTGTATCAGCATAATAATTCCCATTACTGCCCCCGAACTCAGCGAGAAAATAATGTACCTTTTTGTTTTTCTGTAAAAAAGCTGCTTCAGGGTTGTAAATGTACAGAAACTGAATACAGTGATATAAATTAACTGAAGTAACACTATCAGAAAACGGGATGTGTTTATCATATCTTTCTTCCTATCTTGCGTTAATTCTTATATATTGCATAAGTCTGCTTTTAAGCTCTTCGGAGTAGCTTTTGCTGACGAGATACACATTGTCGTTATCAAGCTTAATTTCTTTGTCGTTACGGCTTACTATATGTCCCAGATTAACGACAACCGAGCGGTGTATTCTGCAAAAATAATCAGTAGAACTGTCAAGAAGCCTTACGGCTTCCGAAATTTTCATTCTTACCCGATATTCACGTTGGCAGGTAATAAAGCGCACGGTGTTATTATCCGCCTCGGCACATATAATTTCCTCAGGTGAAATAAAGTACTCTTCGCCGCTTTCCTTTAAGGAGATGACTGTTTTCTCCCTGCATAATATATTAAGATCAGTTAATGTCTGCCACAGCTTTTCTTCTTTAACAGGCTTCTGCAGAAAGCGAAAAGCTCCTACTTCATATCCATCCATTGCCAGTTCAGTATGGCTTGTAAGAAATATTACAGGTAACAGGGCGGAAAACTCGTGAAGCCTTGCAGCTGTTTTCATACCGTCAGTTCCGGGCATTTCTATATCAAGAAATACAGCATCAAACCGCTGACCTTTTTCAGTTGCCTCAATAAGACTGTCTCCATCAGAAAACGGAACACACATTACATCAAGGCTGTTAAAAAAACTGTTTATTGCTTCACAAATCATATTGCTGAAATATTTTTCATCATCACAAACGGCTATTCTAATACTGATCACCTCTGAGCCATTATAACATAATCCGACCGTAATTTCAATCTGATAACTGGCCGTCTGAAAGTGTTATAATTCTGTCGGCATAAACCGCACATTTATCTGAATGAGTCACCATAAGTATGGTTATTCCTTTTTCCTTGTTGATTCTTCTGAAAAGTTTCATTATATCATCGCCGCTTTTGCTGTCAAGGTTTCCTGTTGGCTCATCCGCAAGAAGTATCCGAGGCTCATAAATCACCGCTCTTGCTACGGCACACCGTTGTTGCTGACCCCCCGAAAGCTGATGGGGGTAGCTTTTTCTCTTATCGCTGAGTCCTGTTACATCAAGAATTTCACAAAGCCTATCCGCATATTTCTCAGGCTTCCTTCCGTCAATTATGAGCGGTAACATTATATTATCCTCGACAGAAAGATTTTGCACCAGATTAAAAAACTGGAACGCAAAACCAAGCTCATTTCGGCGGAATTGGGAAAGTTCTTTATCCTTCATACGAGCAATATCCTTGCCTCCAAGAATAATTTCTCCGCTGTCGGGAGAATCAAGTCCGCCAAGAAGATATAAAAGTGTGGATTTGCCGCTGCCCGAAGCACCCATAAGGGAGATGAATTCTCCTTTTTGGACAGTTAACGATATATTTTTCAGCACCTGAGTACGGTTTTCTCCTATGCCAAAGCTCTTGCATATATTTTTGATTTCAATATTCTTATCCATAAAGCACCCTTATTCTTGTTTCAGTTCTTCCGCTGTATTCATCCTTTTTAGCGCCCTTATGGGTATTACAGCGGTGAGAATTACTGCCGCTGACATCATACCGATAAGTACTGCAACACCCACAGGTTCAATAGCAACAGGTATATTCATATCAAACGAACAAAGTATTGCTGATATCATATTTATCACGATATTTCCGAAAATTGCAAAGCAGAGTGACGATATTACCGTTATGACCGCCGCTTCCCAGATAAGCATTTCTGAAAGCTGCCGCATACTCATTCCCTGCGACCTAAGAACCGCAAGCTCGTGTTTACTTTGTTCATAACCTATGGTCTGATTGCCCGAAACTGAAATTACAGCAAGTACTATCCCCAGAGCAGTAAGCATATACAGCAGCATTGTAATGGATTCTGATTCGCTGTCGTTCTGAACATAATATTCTTCTGCTGTCATGAAACGGGCGTAACTGTCAACAATCTGTCTGCGTACCAAATCAGTATCAGAGGTTTTTGCAAGTAAAACAGACGGATAATCGTGATAAACGCTTATGTAGGTTTCAAGATTTATAACAGCCGCATTGCACCGCATATCGTAATAAATACTATCACAGCCTGATATTGCTGTCATTTCAAGCTTTATCGGACGAGCTGTATCCTTTTTCAGTGCAATCGTTACCTTTTCTCCCTCAGACAAGCCAAGTCTTTTCATGATTGCCTTATCCAAAACAATTTCATTTCTGCCGATTTTTCCAGGAAGTCCGCTGATTCCTGAAAACAGCTCAAATCCATCATAACCGAAAACATTCATATTTGCGCCTATTCCGTTTATTTCGACAACTTCCTCAGTATTATAAATAAGCTCGCTTTTGTCTGCCGTTATCAACCTATACCTGTCGGCTCTTTCCGAAAGTTCTGTTACTATACAATCGCAGTTGTAATTACGAACAGAGTACAGCATATCTACTGAGCGTGATAATACAAATAAGGAAGATGTAAGCATTACCACGGCGGTGCATATTACAGTTCCCGAAACAGCACTTTTCTTAGTCCCTGACCGTATCAAAGCCAGCTGCAGCACAGGGAATTTATTCCCATTTGTGTATCCTGCGGCAAATCCTGAGATAAAAGACATAAGTTTCGGTACTACAAGGCAGAGGCCTGTTATAAAGGCTGTAAGTGCTGAAATATTCAATGCAAAACCCATATTCAGAAAATACAGAACTGCTGATATGCAAAGGAGAATTGCACCAATGACAGTTCCGGCCGCCGTGGGCTTGAATACTGTATCCTTACCGCCGAAAATGATTTCACGGATTGAGTTTTTTGATGTTCTGATAACTGCGCCTAAAGAGAAAACGCAGCTTATCACCGATGAAAGCACAAGACCCGCCAGAGGTATATAAAAAGGCGCATAAACGCTTCTGCTGCCAAAACCTTCAGCTGTCGGAATTATTCCGCCTATCAGGGTATCCTTCAAAGCGTAAAACAATAAACCTCCGAATAATCCGCCGGCAATTCCATAAACTGCACATTCAACGAGAAGTGTTGTGGAGGCAGTTTCCTTCTCAGCACCAATACTTCTGAAGGTTCCGATTGCTGACATTCTTTCAGCGGCTATATTTTTTGAAAACGCAGATATGATAAAAATAATCATCATAAAGGTTACCGCAAACAATGTAAAAAAGGAATATGTAAGCCCGGAAACCATATCGTTGATTTCAGCAGTTCCCATAACCTGCTGAACGGTAATGTCAGGATAATTACTCATAAGCTGTGCGCTTATTTCCGTTATCCTGCTATCATCTTTTACATCAACGTGTATGATATTAGCGGAAATATCTGAATAACCCGATATTTTCTTTGCCGTTTCAGGAGCTACAATTACCGTCAGCGGTACAAGGGAGAGATAGTTTTTGTTAAGCACTACTTCCTTTACTGTAAGGGAAAGCTCCGAGCCGTCAGCACAGGGAAGAATTATTACATCACCGCTGCTATATCCGAATATCTGCGATATGGCGCAGCTTATAACTATTTCTCCGTTTTGCGGTTGAGCACATTCGGGAATTACACTAAAGCTGACCGCTTCATCTGTATCAACTCCCAGCACGGTTATATTTTTCTTCTGAATGTATTTGTAATTATCAATACTGTGCAGCTGCAGGAAAGAAGACGCCTGCACTGTCGGCATAAAATACACATCTTCAGGCATAACAGGAATTTCATCAAATCCCATTGCCGATGAAACCATAATATCTGTTTTTCCCGTGCCGCCGCGTATAAGCTCCTCCATAGCCTTTTCTGAAACAATGTTAATTGTTACGCAAAGGGAGAAAGTAAGCGATAGAGCAGTCAGGCAAAGTATAATAACTGCTGTTCTTAAAGGCTTTATCATAATATTCCGAAGTATATATTTAAGTATCAGCCTCATCCTACCACACCCTTACTCTCTTATCAGTCGGCACATACATTCTGTCGCTCTCCGCAATGCTGTATACATCATAGAATTTATCCACGCTTGACAGAACGGCATTCACTCGTATTTCAGCAGGACTGTGAACATCGCTTACAATCTGCTGTGCCGCATCGGTATCAACGCCAAGTGTTGCCCAGATTTTTGCATAGCTTTCAAAAACCAGACGAAGCGCATCTTCATTATCCGTCATTGACGTTATGACCTGCATTCCGCCGAGGTCAGCTGCATTTTCGCCTGCTGTAAGCTTTCCGTCAATATAAAATGTGTCCATAATCATTCTGCTTCCGAAATAGCTTTCAACAGCTGATGATATTCCGACTGTCCTGTTTTTACCGATTCGTTCAGGACGATAATTCCCTTTTTCGTCATAAAGTATTCCTTGTGAATCAAAAGCGTGCCCGATTTCGTGTGCAATTATTGATCCGAGTCCTCCTAAATTTGTATAATAATCGGCTTCTATATCAAAAAAGGGAGCGCAGAACATAGCCATCGGCACGGTAACGCTGTTATTTACACAACTATATACAGCGTTGAAGGTCTGTGGCGTCATATTCCAGTCAGTAGGCAGGGGTGTTTTACCTTCAAGAGCAAGGTTTTCTCTGACAATCGAACTTCTGATGCTTATAACACTTTCAAGCAACCCGTCAGATATCTGCGAATCGCTGCGGTAGGCTTCTTTCGGGTAACCTATATTAAACGTTATATTATTTATTTTTTCAAGACATTCTCTGCGGTCGCTGTCAGATAAAAGTTTTGAATTTTCTATGCAATTCCTGTAAGCGTTACGAATATCCTTTGTCATTGTTTCAACTGCAGTCAGCGTTTCTTTGTCGCAATTGTCGGCAGAGTAGATATTACCGACTTCTCCTGTCAGCTCCTGCTTTATCATGGCTATCGCCTTTTCTTCAACAGTACGATTGTCTGTTGAATTCAGTTTTTTCAGATATTCATCGGGAAGATAATCCTTGTAAGTATAAATAAGCATACACTTAGCCAACGCTTTCCATACAGAAAGATTTTCTTCTGTTAAGCATGCACCTATCTTTTTAAGCTGAACAGGATCATAAACAATAAAGCTTTCTGTGCTTCCAAAATCGTAAATCCCAATAAAATTCTCAGTATTAAGCGCTTTGGAAAGCTCTTCTCCGTTATAAATGTTATAGAGCTTTTCTACGCTTATATCTGTCATATCAGATGTGCTTTCTGCGATTTCGAGCAGCAGGGTAACAATGTCATAAGCATATTCATCCGCATTTTCATATTCAAGTATTTCAAGAATAACTGCAATATTTTCCTGAAAATCTTCTGCTGTATCTTTTCCGTTTATCAGCTCATCCGCAGAATAAAATAGATTCATCTGACCAATAGCGGCAGAATATCGGCTGCTGTCGTAATGGTCCTGTGAAAAATACGGCGCAGGTAGTATTTCACAGCCGTATGTAGTATAAATCTCTCCGCACACCTTCGTGAATTCTTCAACACTACGAACCTTATCAATCTGTTCTATTCCTTTTTTTGTGGGTTTAAGTCCTGAAGAATTTCTTGCTTCGGTATCAATATACATAATATACAGGTCTTTGATTTTCTGCTCATAGCTGCCTTCGGGAAAATCATTTTCGCTATTGATAATATTTGTTATTTCATTAGTCAGAACGTTATCTGTTTGTTTGCCGACCAACGCACCATAGCTATATTCATACATATCGGCTGGAATAGTATTATTCCAGAGAAAATCAAAATTCTGATATCCGTAATAATTATCCTCTAAACGTATTCCTGCGCTATCACGGGTATAATCTATATCATAATAGCTCTTTTGGTCAGCATACTCATATTTTACACCGCAGGAGCAAAGCAAGGCTAAAGAAATAATAAGCGGAAGAATTCTGATTTTTTTCATCATAAAAACCTCATGCCTGTGCAAGGTATAAATGCCAGCCATTCGTATTAAGCGGAACTGTAATCTTTCCTTCGACCTTTTCCTGTCCATTAAAGATTACCGAACCGTATAACTTGTTGAAATAACCACCTGTGCTATGATATACAAACTCAACTGTATCTCCATCGGAAATTATCTCAGTGCAATCATCAGAAATAAGTTCTTCAACCGCTTCAGCAAATGCTCTGAACTCAGTGGATTCTTTTCTTACGATACCATAGCTGTTATCTATAGAAAGAAATCCAGTTATTTCTGCCGAAATATCATTTTCATCAAGATAAGCTGCCACAGTTTCAAACGCTTCCTCGTGTTTCATAAAGCTTGCCGTAACACTGTCCTGTGAAATGCTTTCGGGACGAAGCAGGAAAAACCATGCAGTGCCACCGACAACTAAAAGTATCAGTAATGTAATAATTATCTTTTTTGCATTCATATCATTCAGCCCTTTCTTTTTTTCTCAGTATATCAGATAATAAATAAGAATGGCAGTTTTTGTGGTGAATGATATGGTTTTTGTGGTGAATTGATTTTACGGATGCACTGTTCAGAATGAAAAAGTAAAGGAAGGTTGCATAAAAAATTATCTGCAGAAAATCAACGGGTATGAAAAAGAGCGTGAGGTTTTCGCTCACGCTCGGAAATATATCACCATATTTCTTTTCCGCTGATCTTATTGCTGTTCTTCATAGTAATTCCACCCTTCTTAATGTTGGTTTGAGCTTATCACATATTCAAGGAATACAAAAATCCCGTATCCAACAAACCGTAGGATACGGGACTTATTGTTATTTACCGAATTCAATGGGGACAGCTATATACATATCCTGCCATTGATATTCTCTCAGATATTTCTCTTTTGACTTCTGATAGGCTCTTGACATCTCATAGGTTATACTTAAATCCCATGAAATCGTGAGTTTTAGATTTATTACTTACTCTTAATAGCAGCCTGTGCTGTAACGATAAACGAAACGAATTCATCTTGGAGGGAAAACAGATGTCAGATAACTTATACATTGTTGATAATCTTTCTGAAAAACGCACTATTAAGCATTATCTTACTGAATGGTGCAAAATTTCAAAACAAATGGACATAGCCACAGGTTATTTTGAAATTGGCGGATTACTCGAACTTGATGAAAATTGGCAGAGTCTTGATAAGATAAGAATTATACTTGGCTCAGAAATGACGAAAAGAACAAAAAACGTCATTGACACAATTGGCGAAGTGCTGATTGGAAGGCTCAATGACAGCATAGAATCCGAAAAAGATAAAAATGAGTTTCTTTTGGGCGTGCCTGCCATTTTGCAGGCTATGAAAGATAAAAGAATAGAATGCAAGGTATTTGATAAAGATAAATTCCATGCAAAGGCATATATAACACATTTCAACGATGAATATTATAGTAAGTTTATTCCAGAAATGAATGTTCCAAACGGTTATGCCCTCGTTGGCTCAAGCAATTTCACAAAAGCTGGATTAACAAAAAACATAGAGTTAAATGTTCAGATTTCCAACAATGTTGAGCTTCTGCAAGAATGGTTTGAACAGCGATGGAACGAGGCAAAGGATATAACCGACGCAGTACTTGAAACTATTGAAAAGCATTGCAGAGAGTATGCTCCATTTGATGTTTATTTACGGTCAATCTATGAATTGTGCAATGTCCAAGGGAAAACAGTAACCGAATGGGAAGAAAATGAATCCGCAGTATATCCACTGTTATCACAGTATCAAAAAGATGGCTATAACAGTATGCTCAATATTGCCAAACAATATACATATGACTTTACTGCGGAAGATATCGGACTTAAAACCGAGGCTTTTGCAAAGGTATCTTCTTTTAAGCAGTTACGTCCAATGACAGATAATCAGCCGTTCGGTATTTTTGCGATTACTTTTGAAAGCAAGAAACTCGAAGTATCTGCACTCAAAAAAATACTGTCAAAATTAGTTACCAAAAAGAGAAACAATCCCGAATACCCAACGTGGAATAAGCAAGACCTGATTTTCCTATGTTTCTGGGGCGATAACAGCGAGCATTACATAGGATTTGCAAGTTTTGACGACTCAGATAAAAACCTACCACAATTAAAAATTGAACATATTAACCCTGCAATTGAGGATGCTCATGTTTTATCTGAATTTGAAAACAGAATAAAGGGTCTTTCTATGCCAGCTGATACAACAGACACTAACGCTTGGAGAATGCAATGGCAGTCTGTTTTCACCCGTGCATATCATCAAACAATAACTGACTCAAAATTGCTGGCGACAGAGCTTGCTAATCTCGCAAAGAATGTGAAGCAAACAATACAAGACACTTATAAGGTTGAAACAGGGCTCGGCTATATACACCTGCTGTATAAACAATTTATGGACAGCCTTGTTCATGACCTGACCATTGAGCAATTTGCAGATATGTATGCTCAAACCATTGCTTACGGTCTTTTCTCTGCAAAATGCATGGACAACAACGATAATTTTGTATGGGAAGAAGCAGTTGAAAACATACCTAACACAAATCCATTCTTGAAAACGCTTATTAAGAGCTGTTTTGAGAAAAATGATAAAACAAACGCTTTTTTTGATGAGCTTGAATTAAAAAGAATAATCGACCTTCTTGATAAAACCGATATCAAAAGCATTCTTGAAGCGTTTAACCGTCGCACAGGCGGAGGACGTGAGGACACTGTAATTTATTTCTATGAAGATTTTCTTTCGGAGTATGAACACGAAACGAAAAAGCGTCGTGGCGTTTATTATACACCGTGGCCTATCGTAAAATTCATGGTTCGTGCGGTTGATGATATTTTGAAAAGTGAGTTTGGCTTCAAGGACGGTCTTGCTGATACTGCTAAAAAATCTGTTGCTATTAAGCGTGAAAGCAAGAAAAAAGACCGCTATGGAGTTAAGTCACTTGTTGACGATACTATTGATGTTCCTGCTATACAAATACTCGACCCTGCAACAGGAACAGGAACATTTCTTCGTGAGGTTATACTTCAAATTCGCGATACATTTGTGGAAAACAACAAAGGCAAATCCGACGATGAAATTAAAAAGCTATGGAACAAATACGTTCCGGAACAGCTTTTGCCACGCATTAACGGCTTTGAGCTTATGATGGCACCGTATGCCGTTGCACAT
>CALMXN010000279.1 GCA_937871145.1 uncultured Clostridia bacterium | reverse complement strand
ATATTTATCAATGCTTTGAGGGTGGTTTATAAAGTACTGACGTAGAATCTCAGTTATATACTTTTTTTATATCAGTTTCTTCAAATATTTGCTGATATGTTTGTAAAACGCCTTCAATGTTATGAGCACGTTCACCAAAAGGATATTCGCCAAATCGTTTATGATATTCATAAGTATAGTAGTATGGCTCAACTATATTTTTCATCCATTTTAGCATGGTATATCCACTTGAAAAACAGTAGCCCATATATGCATCTGTTTCTAGGCATAATTCACCATCTTCGTATCGGTGAGGGTATGATTTATCAATATGCATTCCGATGTCAATTACGCTAGGCAATTCATCGTCACATAATGGAATTAGTATCTTTAAGTTGTAATTATTGTTTATCGTGTAGCCGTTATACTGACGTGCAACTGTAATAAAGCCTGAGAGTGAAATTAAATTTGTTTCTTTAGTTTTGTCAATTTTTAGTTCAGTATAGTAAGTTAACAATTCTTGAAGCTGGTCATTTACTTGTTGATAGTTTATTCTCATTAGTAAAAGTAAGGTTTTGCAGCCGTAGAAGCAATAATAGGAGTAGCAATTTGAGAGCCTCTATATTTTTTTATTATAGCACTCTTATCATCCCAAGCTCCAAAACTGTTCTCAAGAATAATTCCAAATTGATTATCATCATCTTGTGATAAAGATACAATTAAGTCTTGCTTCATTATTGTTATCCATTTGAAAAAGGTGGTCGATATTCTATCGTCATTATTCCACTTATCTGCCAAATTGTCATCTGGGTCAGCAGGATTAGGAACGCTCCATTTTTGCTCTTTAAAAGAAATGACTGGTGAATTATCGTATCGTGATGAAAACTCCTCAAATGTGAAATCTTTTTGATGAACGCATATTTCCAACTTGCTCAATACAAACTTCAAGAGATCAAATACAGAACAATCAGGATAATATTTATTGGAAATACGTGTAACAACTGTAGTAATAAGTGCAGAAATAGGTTTGATATCATCTCCATATTTTATTTTGGAATAATATGAATCCCTCTGATACTTGAATATTTGTATAACTCTTTGAAGTGATGAACGTTCTAGTTCCTGTGGTATTTCTTCAACCGATGCAAATATTGCTCGATTATTTTCAAATATTTTACGTCTATTATTTTCTCTTGCATATAGTAAAAAAGGCTTATTTATTTCGTCAAACCAGGCTTTAAAACCTTTGGGGTTATTTGAAATCCAGCGATAGCCTTTTTCGGAACTTTGACGAGGAATAGCGACACTTGTATTTGCAATATTGGGGTTAAGTCCTTTGCAAATCATATTCGTTATGTTGTCTTTTGATTCATCTACAGCGGGTACAATATCAATTGAGAAACTGATGCCATTCACTTCTGCATATTCAATTGTAAAGCATTCATCCCATTTGACGAGCTTTCCACCATATGTATCACTGCTTTTTAATGTGTTTTCAATCATATTACGAAGTCCACTTGGCGTATAGTCAGACTTGTTACCCTCAACATGACATATAAAATCGAGGTCATAACATGGATTTTTGTCTTTTTTTATAGGGCAAATTACTGTACCAAGAGCAAAAGAACCTTGCGGATAAATAGAAGCATCTACTCCGTGTTCATTTAAAAATGAAGCCAATGCTTCATATTTTCCTTTTGCATTTTCTAATAAAGTAGGCGAGATATCTAGTTTTTCAATGAATGATAAAAAATCCTTTTGGCGTTCGAAAATATTCATTTTATAACCTCCATTAATATATTTAGCACTCTTGCATAACGAGTGCTAAATATATTATACATCCATAAATAAACGAAGTCAAGATAACATTAAATAATTCTAGTGTAAGAAAATATTCCCTTTAATATCCAAATGATTCGCTAATCTTTCTTTTTATTTAGTCAACATTAGCAGTAATTCTCTATGCCGAAAATTTTTAAAGAGTCTTTCAATTTTGATTGAATCGACATCGCTCTACTTTTAATAAAAATGATGACATATTTAATGAAAACTACAGTACTTTGATTATCTCCATAAATTTGTCAAGATAAAATGCACCTTCCCAATCCTTATCTTTGTTCTGAAAGACCATAAAATATGCGTATTTATCATTACCGGCAGCGTTTTGCCAAACACGTCCGATGTTCAGCTTTTCCTTATTTTCGGGATTGTCAAGATAATCGCCCTTTGTTTCAACGGCAACAATCATACCTTTTTTTGTCATAACGAGAAAATCAGGATAGTGGTTTATATATCCGTTAATGCAGAAACCTTTTCGATCTGTAACACGATGCCACCATTTTACATTGTCAAGTGCCGCTATCGCACTTATTGCCTTGTATTCAAAATCATTCATGTTTCCGTCCTCGGCTTGATATAATGACTTTGAAAGTGATTCAATAGACTGTAATGGTGAAATCATTTCTGGGAACAGGTAAGAAGGCTTGCAAATTATTTTTCTTGTTTCGAGAAGAATATCAAATTGCGATTTTGAATAATTTTGTTGTAACGAAATAATTTTCGCTTTTATTTTTTCGGCATAACTGTTAATGTGGCTTTCTAAGTCCTCAAGCATATCAGGGGTCATTGCGCCTATTATTCTATCAATATATGATGATAAGTCTGCTGCATCGACATTTTTGATTTTGTCGAGCTGTTTATGAATAGCGTTTTTACATATTTTTATTCTGCCTTCAGGTGCAAGACTATTAAAGTATTGTTTGAATGCTTTTGTATCCCACTCACCAAGCTTTGAAGATTTTGGAACAACATCACGGCTACCCTCAATATCTACCTTGACAATCTGCTCATCTGCCGTGTTGAAATTAATCTCAGAGCTTTTATCACGAAGCGTAAATCCGTTTGTAAGCATTTCTTTTTCCAATAAATCTTCACTTTCAACTGAGAAAAGCGTAGCTTCTCCCTTTATAAAAAACTGTGGAATTGCAATGCCGTTCATTTCAGGCTCAAACTCAGAGCTAACATAAAATCTGTTCATTTTATCCCTCAATTCAACGGGTGCTGCATTATATTCGGAGGAATTACTTTCTTCAATCGCAGTGTTATATTCCTGTGACCACGACATAGCCGCTTCAAACATATTCGACACGTTTGTACTCGGAGTTTCCGAAACGATAGCCGTCTCGGATAATTCTTGTTTCAAAGAAGCTGTGTCAATATTAAGCTCATCGTCGTCTGCGGTGTCATTTTCAAAATTATCAAATGTAGCTTGAACGGGTTCTGCTGTCGGAACAGGTGTAATCGGTTCTTCAATAATTTCTTCACCGACACGCATATCGTGTTTGCTGAAGCCGGCACTGTTCAGACCCGCAACAACCTTTTCTATGGTTGTACGGAAATCATCCGAGCAAGTCAAGACGTATGACATATTCAGAAATGGTGCTGAATGGTCTTTTGTGTATGGCTGTCTGAGTATTCGTCCGAGAATTTGCTCAACGTCAACAGCTGATGAACGGTTTGCTATTGTTGCGAGAATATATGCGAATGGACAATCCCAGCCCTCTTTGAGTGCATTCACCGTTATAATATATCTTATAGGACAGTCTTCGCTCATAAGGTCAATGTTTTTAATTTCATTTATGGCGGATGTTTTTATTGCAATCTGTTCTTGCGGAATATCGGCGCTTATAAGAATGTCCTTGATTTTTTCAAAGGTTGTATTATCATCGTTAGTACGTGGCTGCGCCTGAAAGAGAACAATCGGGCGAATATATTTGCCGCCTTTTTCTTTTTCTGCCGTTGCAGCCTTTTCAAGATTTCTACGCAAATCAATCGCATCTCGAATTACGTCTTTCTGCGTTTTGCGGTTATATACGATAACAGGCAATTTCACCATATGTTCTGCTTTTAATTTCAGAGCGTCAACATAAGAAATTATATTGCTGTTTTTCTTTGGGGTAGCTGTCAGGTCAAGAATGAAGCAGGGATTGAGATTTTTTAGAACGTCAATGCTCAAATCAGAGGTAGCGTGGTGACTTTCATCAACTATTACAAGCGGTGTAAGCCAATTAAGAACCTGCGCCAATGCTGTTTCATCACAGTCGGAAATAAGCGTATCTGTGTTTCCATACAGCTTAGTAAATTGTGCTAATGCGCTGTTCTCCTGATAAACCTTGCGTCCCTCTTTATTTGTTGAACGGAAAGAGTCATAGCTCATAACAAGAATTGTAAGGCATTCATTTACCGATGTAGGATTGAAATTCTGACCGTTCAGTGCCATTGCCTTTGTAATCACTTCAACCTTGCCGCCAAAATCAACATCAATCTTTTGTCTGTATGGATGGTTGACATCAGAGAGAGTCCTTGCCGTCTGCTCAAGAATAGCGTCACTCGGTACAAGCCATACAACTACCTTGGGCTGTGACAGCGGCATTGTATCCATTATAGGTCTGATTGAATTGCAGGCGATAAATGTTTTTCCACCACCCGTTGGCACTTTGAAGCAGACGTGAGGCGTATTCGGAATTGTATTTTTGTAATCGGGAACACCGTTAAAACCGATACGGACATTCTGTTCCGTCATTAAATCACGGTAAGTTTGTACGTAATTACCTGTCTGTGCAATAAGTTCAAGATAACGCCTGAGGTTATTCAAAACATCACGTTGATATGATTTCAGTTCCATTTATGTTCTCCCCCTTAAAGCTTTGAAATATCACGAGGGATTTTCTTAAACGTGATATTATATTTCCTAAGTGCTTCATCGCTGTATGTGCATTTATCTGCATAAATAATATATGTATCCGCTTTAGTTTTTACTGTTGCAAGAAATTTATTGTTCAGCGTTGTAATTTTTTCTTTCTCATAGTAGAAATAGTACGCATTATCGTTATTTACGCCAAGGAAGAATTCATTGTCGTATTTATCATTCTGACAGAACGGCTTTTTTGTTTCCATAAACCAAACATATTCACGGATTTTTTGCGTATCAACCTTTTCGTTCAATTGATTGTTGTCAATTAAAAGCGGCTCTCCTAAGTCATAGAACGTGAAATTACCGCCAAGACCATCTATTTCATCCTCAGCGTTTTGAACTGCTACTACCTGTAAATGACCGTCTGATAATTTAGGCTTTTTTACATTACTATATTTTTCTAAAGCATTATTATATACTTCATTTGCTTCTTCAATCAGTTGCGTTCCGTTTTTTAGACAGGTAATAGTAATATTTTTATCGAATAATATGTACTTTTTATCCGCTTTATATCCAGAAATAACTCTTTTAATGCGCTCCGCAGTTATGCTTTCAGCGTAATCCATCATTTCAACAAGAATGAATTTGCGATTTCCTCCATCTGATTTATTTAGGTTAAGAACAGCTTGAGCAGTTGTACCGCTACCAGCAAAGCTGTCAAGAATAATCGAGTCATCATCAGCGAGAAGAGAAATAAGATATTGTATCATTTCTACGTTTTTCGGATTTTCAAATGTATTTGACTCATTCATTATTGATTTTAATTCTGTAGTGCCATCGTTTGTTGAAAAGTCAAGAATGCTACGAGAGTTGCCTTGATTTGAAGTCAAGTATTTCATATTACCATCAACGAATGTAACGTCGTCCTTCGAAATGAACGTTCTTTTTTTGACTGCGTAATTAGGGGCTACTCCTGTAATTGCAATATTACGCTTTTCATTGTTGAATTTTTCCAAACTCCAAGTCCAACAACCGAGTTTTCCTCGAACGAGAGGTGCTCTTATTGGTATATATCCATTTTCTAAAAGAATTCTATCATCTTGATATAATTCATTAATGCTGTTAAATGTTTTTGCCAAATCAATATCATAATCGCAAACAGCTATTTTATCTTTCGTGGCAGGATTATAGTATACTGTGTAACCCAAGTTTGTTCGTGCATTCAGTATTCCTCCATCTCCACGAGTGGTAATTGAATCATTTAAATAATAGTACTCCCCATTTTCTTCATATACTTTCTTTTCCTTTTCATCAATGTTTTTTAAAGTTGGTTTTATCTTTGTGCCATTAATGTAAGAAACACTTTTTCTATAACATAAAATGAATTCGTGGTTTTTTTGAACGTTTGTAGTATCGTTTTTTGAATTCATTTTATTCTGAATAAATGGACCGATGCAATTGCCTACACCGAATATTTCGTCACAGAGAAGCTTCAAATTTGCCTGTTCATTATCATCAATGCTTATAAAAATCGCACCGTCATTCGCAAGAAGCCTTTGGAGCAGTTTCAGACGTGGATACATCATACAAAGCCATTTGTCGTGTCGAGATAAATCCTCACCCTCTTTGCCGACAACCTCACCAAGCCACTTTTTTATCTTGGGGTCGTTGACATTGTCGTTATAAACCCAGTTTTCGTTTCCCGTATTATAGGGCGGGTCTATATAAATACATTTGATTTTTCCTTCATATAGTGGCAACAATGCCTTGAGTGCTTCAAGATTATCTCCACGAATAATCATATTGTCGCTTTGTTCGGCATTGTATGTATATTTTTCTTCAAGCACCCGATATGGCACGTTTTGATGATGATTAATAACCTTATCTTTTCCTATCCATTCAAGTGTCGGCATATTACATTCTCCTTGTTTCGTTTATCATTTCAGCACAGGCAGCTATTAAGAGTAGGGATTAGTCAAAAATTCACGATTAGATCGGAAAGC
>CALMXN010000278.1 GCA_937871145.1 uncultured Clostridia bacterium | reverse complement strand
TGTCAAAGTCCTGCAAAGCTTGTCCGTTGTCGCTAAAAGCAGGGATACCTGGTATTTGTCCTCGGCATTCTGCCTGTCCTGTTCCCGAAGTGTCAGAATATTCTGCCACAAACGATTTAATTCCTGCTGCGGCTCTGTCAAGCTCGTATTCTGCATTGAATGCGACTGACGGCTTAAAACTGTCTGTTCTTGCGGCAGTATATTTCTGGGTAAGCCCATATTCTATCCCCTTTCTTGTATAAACTTCACCAAGCTTGCTTCCTCTCACGGAAACAAGCTTTCCGTTTTTGTCCTTGTATTCAGGATGACGATAAGAAATTGTATTTCCTGCAACCCTTACTTCAACATTGTAATGCTCCTGCAAAGCCTTGATAACATTATCGAAGGTTTTGTTTTCAGGGTCGGCAATTTCAACCTGAATAACCTCCCGAAGCTCATCCTTGAATGTTTCCTTGCCACGAAGCTTCATCTGCTTTTCAGCGGAGGTTTCTTTGTCAACCTGTTTGTCTAAGTCATGATTATAAAAATTCTCTCGAACGGAATTTAATAAACCATGCTCCATACACTGTTCCCCAAAATATTCTGACATTTCATAAAGGTCACGCTGATTTCGGCGGAATGATTTTCCCGTTTCCATATTGCAGTTGCTGATGAGAAAATGCACATGAATATGTTCCCTGTCTGTATGGACAGCAAACAAAACCTCAAATCCTTTTGCATGAAAGAAATTCTCGGCAAACTCATTTGCGATTTTAAAAGCAGTTTCATAGCTGAGCCTATTGTTATCATCAGGGTGAAATGAAATTGACATCTTGTGTGCAAGAATGGTATTAGGCTTTAACCTGCTGTAACTTTTGCTGTTCAGTTTTCTTGTAACAAGAACATTATTTGCAAAATTATCACGATTACAGCCAAGTGCAGTATATAAAGACGATTCAGTTTTTACAACACCGTCTTTAAGTTGTTCAGGATTTTTGCCAAGCATATAATTTGCGGCAGATTTGAGCTGACCGACTGATTTGCACGGCTGATAATCCACATTTACATTTCCAAA
>CALMXN010000277.1 GCA_937871145.1 uncultured Clostridia bacterium | reverse complement strand
CTATCATAACGATGACGCTTTTTTATTATGCAACAGGCTTGCAGGATTTGCACGGCGCATAGCCGTCTGATATTGCTTTTTTATAATCATTTGTGTTGAGTCGGTTGTCTGTACTGATTTTATCGACAGAAGGACAGGTTGAATAGTGAATTTTCCTTGAGCTTGTGTTCAGAACATATTTTGTCTGTGTCTGTGGCTGGGTATTGGTACTCTGCGAAGAGCTGTCCTCAAGTGAGGTTTTTTCTTGCTCTGTTTTTATGTTCTTGCCATCACTTGTGAAGGTGATTGTTCCGTTTAAATCAGTTCTGTAAATCTTCACAGAATGATTTTTGAGCCTTTGAATTACTTTTTCATGTGGATGACCGTAATCATTATCCTTCCCACAGGAGATAACAGCATACTTTGGCGAAACTTTTTTTAGGAAGTCTTCAGAGGTTGACGTGTTGCTTCCGTGATGCCCCGCTTTAAGAACATCTGCCTTAAGGTTATCAGTGAGCTCCTTTTCAGCGAGTGTTTCCATATCACCAGTGAGAAGGAAGCTGTTTGCACCATATGTCAGTTTTATTACAACAGAATAATTATTAAAATTCTCATAGCTTTCACCGACCGGGCCAATTATTGTTGCATTGAGATTTCCGTCATTAATAATTGTAACGCCCTTCTGTGCACGGGTTATCTTTTTGCCCTTGACCTTTATTGCTTCAAGGAGCTTAACATAGGTTGGAGTTGTGCTGACAGCATTTGGCAAATAAATCTTGTCAAAATCAAAGTTCTTGATAATATCAGAAAGTCCACCGACGTGGTCTGAATGTGGATGAGTCCCCACAATATAATTAATTTTAGAATAGCCAAGCTTTTTAATATAATTCTGTACTCCTGAAGAATACATATATTCGCCCGCATCAATAAGCATTGTTTCATTGTTCGGGAGTTCAATGAAAATACTGTCGCCCTGACCAACATCAAGGAAGTGAACCTTCAGCTTTTCTTCTGAAGCAAAAACCTTAGCTGTTTCAGTTGCTGTATCTTCAAGTGAACATCCAAAAAGAAACACAAGGGAAAATGATATTAAAACAGCATATATTTTCTTGCGTATAGTTTTCATTTGGTAGTTCCTTTCAGGTTGTTATAAAAATATTATATCATATCAAAGCTTAATTAGCATATTAAATTAATAATTTTTTATTCCTGTAATGTGTACATGTAATAAATGAATATAAATAAATGTGATAGATTTAGCAAGGTGAGGGGATAAGATGCCGTTTTCAAATCTTGAAATTCTTGCAAGGACAATTCAATGTGAAGCGGGACGTGAAGGTGATATCGCAATGAAGGCCGTTGCCTGTGTAATAATGAACCGTATCGCTGTGAATTTTGGGGAATACAGGAAATGTAGCACAATAAGAGATGTGGTATTTGCAAAGGGGCAGTTTGACTGTTTGACAGAAATCCTTAATGGAAAGTACAATCCACATAATATTTATAATGCACGTCCTGAACAGATTCATTATAGTATAGCAGAATGGGCAATGACGGGGAACAAACTATTTAATCTTGGCTCGGCTTTATGGTTTGTTAGACCGCTTAGCCCGTTATGTCAGCAGTTTATTTCGTCAAATGTCGGGAAGTTTGTTGCCAGAATAAATCAGCATTGTTTTTATAATCCGACAGTATTTTATGCAGAAACATAGGAGGGCAGGTTATGAGCGCAGATTCAATGTTAAACTTTTTTGCACAACCAAGAGGAACAGCAGGACAGCAGCAATCGACTGACTCAATGAGCTCAACACAAATGAGATTTTCACAGATGAGTCAGGGTATGGGAATGAGCTCAGGGGCAGGCACAGGAACATCACAGCAGCAAACAGATATGCCTTCAATGCCTGGAATGGATTCAATGAGGCAGCAGGGCATTTCACCAGGAACAATGCCAGCAACAATGCAAGGAACGATACCAAGAACAACACAGCAACAAACAGATATTTCTTCAATGCCTGGGATGGGCTCAATGAGGCAGCAAGTCACTCCGCCAGTTGCCCAAATTGATATTGAGCCAGAACGTCCAGTCGAGAGAACTCCTGTGCATAGTGTTCCAGAGCCGGAACATTCTGAATTGCTTCAGCTTTCAATGCAGGAAGCCCTTTCTAAAAACATAGGGGAATTTAGTTTTTGCAAAAGTT
>CALMXN010000276.1 GCA_937871145.1 uncultured Clostridia bacterium | reverse complement strand
AATTGTGGCTTTGCAGGAAGATATGGCGGAGATGAATTTATAGCGTGCATTAACTCACATGATTCAAAGGATGAAACCAAGCTGTTTGTTCAAAGAATTATTGATGTTCTTAAGGGTGGCTTTGACAGTCAGGTTATCAATCAGCATCTCAATGTAAACTGCAGTATTGGTATTTCATTCTTCTCAGAAACCGGTAATAACCTTGAGACCATTATTGATGAAGCTGATGAGGCTATGTATAAGGTTAAAAAGCACGGCAAATCAAATTATTCAGTATTTTCAGCATTTTAAAAAACAAGAGGGCTTCTTAATGAAGCCCTCTTATTGTATTAAATTTTACTATTTCTCTGCGTAGCCTTCGATCATTTTCTTAACCATCTGTCCACCGATTGATCCAGCCTGCTTAGATGTTAAATCTCCATTATAACCCTGCTTAAGTGAAACTCCTACTTCTCCTGCTGATTCCATCTTCATCTGGTTTAACTTTTCTTTAGCTTGTGCTGAATAATTTGTTTTCATTTGTACTACACTCCTTAATAAATTTTAGGTTATTGGGGTTTGCATTAATAGTATAACTCTCAGATTAATTTATATTACAGGTAATAATTTTCAATGTGATCAAATTTTTCTTTATTTTTAAATTATAAACAATAATAAAAAATCACCTTTGAGCTACTATACAAATAGTATGTTCAAAGGTGATTGATTTATTTACGGTGCATAGGTTTCCATTATTTTTAATGCAATTCGAATTCCATCGACAGCAGCACTTATTATTCCACCAGCATATCCCGCACCTTCACCGCATGGATACAGATTCTTTGTCGAAATTGATTCAAATTTTTCGTTTCGTCTTATTCGTACAGGTGAGGAAGTTCTCGTTTCAGGCGCAGTCAGAATTGCTGATGTATCACCAAAGCATCTCATCTGGGAGGAGAATTTTCTGATACCGATTTTCATCATGTCCGCAATCTCTTTTGGGAAAAGTTTATTAAAATCACATTTTTCTACTCCACGCTGATAGGATGGTTTTATAATGTTTTTTGAAAATCTCGAATCATCTAAGAATGCTCCGACATCAGTTGCGGGAGCAGAATAATTACTTCCAGCCAATTTGAAAGCTTTCTGTTCAAGCTTCTGTGCAAATTCAAGTCCCGCAAGTGGCTCATTCCCGAAATCTTTTTCAGAAACTGAAACAACAAGTGCAGAATTTGCATTTTTCTGATTTCGCAAAAACTCGCTCATCCCATTAGTTACAACACCATTCTCTTCACTGGCTGAGGGCACTACAAAGCCACCAGGACACATACAGAAGGTGTAAACAGCTCGTCCGTCTTTTTCTCTGTGGGAAAGCTGATATTCACCAGCAGGAAGAAGGGAATTGCCGGCATACTTCCCGTAAAGGCTGTTGTCAACATCACTCTGAAGATTCTCAATTCTCGCACCAACTGAAAAAGGTTTGTTTTCAATAAATATTCCTTTTTCAAGGAGTTTGCCAAATGTATTTCGTGCACTGTGCCCGATAGCAAGAACAAGTGCCTGACAATTAATATCCTTACCGTTTGATGATACAGAAACTAATGTGTCATTTTTAATTTCAAATTCATTAATTTCAGAGTTGAAACAGACTTTTCCACCAAGTGAAATTATACGCTCTCTTATAGCTTTAACAACATTTCTCAGATTATCTGTGCCGATGTGTGGTTTTGATTTTGAAAGTATTTCCTTAGGAGCACCCATTTCAACAAATTTTTCAAGAACATATCTGCAAAGAGGATCATTTATTCTTGTTGTGAGTTTTCCGTCAGAAAATGTACCAGCACCACCTTCACCAAACTGTACATTTGAATTTGTGTTGAGTTTTCCACCAGTCCAGAATTCATGTACTGTTTTTACTCGCTCTTCAATAGCTTCACCTTTTTCAAAAATTACAGGTCTATATCCGTATTCGGCGAGAACAAGCCCGGCAAACATTCCAGCAGGGCCAAATCCAGCTATTACAATTTCACCATTACGCTTGTTTTTTGATATAACAGGAGAAAGCCTATTGCTCTCAACATAAGAGCAACAGGCATTTTTGTCACATATTATTTTCTCAAGTTCAGGATTTCTGAGGGTAACGATAACCGAATGAACAAAGTGAATATCATTCTGCTTTCGCGCATCAAGTGAAGTTTTATAAATTGATGCATCAGAAACTTCCGAAAAGCTCAGATCAGTTTTTTTCAAAGCCATCCTGATAACATTATCTTTGTCACAATCAAGTGAGGCTTTAATCTGTTGAATAATAACCGGCATATTTCTCCTTTAAACCTTGCTGAATTATTTTTCGGATACGCTTATGGTAGCGTTATAGTTGCCAAATGCCCAGATATTATGATACTGTGGTGAATATATCTGAACAGGCATACTGTAAGTAGATTCATTGAGATCAGCCTCTAAAAGATCAATTTCAGCGATAACATTAGATGCTGTGATTTTATCAATTACGCTCTTCGGACCGATAAGCTTAATGTTCCAGATGTTATTTGTTTTGATTTTTATATCATATTTCGAAGGAGCGTTTACAACAAAAATCTTGCTTTTATCAAGTGAAATAGTCTTTGAAGAGTAATTACTCCAGTCAAAGTTTACATTTATAGATGAATTGCCTGAAAGATTTTTATACTTATCAGGTAGTTCAACATTATAAATAAATGAAGAATTCAGATCAACACTGTGAAGATTGAGATATCCGAGATGAACTTCACCAAGGTCTTTGATTGAATTAACAGGTGCTGCAATATCAATTTTGTTCTTTGAAAGTGAATATTTTAAGGACGATAAATCGAAATTTGGCGGAGCATTCTGAATACCGAGTTTAAACGGTAATGATTTCTGCATTAAAATCGGAATTCTCAGTTCAATCTTATCAGAGTCAAATTGTAAATTATTCTTGCTCATAACTGTTTCACCATTATAAACAACAATGCTTGCGTCGCTGATTATGGCAGATTCACTTAGAGTTTTCTTTTCTTCAGTCCTTGCAACAACCTTTGTTATTTTTTCGATTTCTTCTTTCGGACCTTTTACTTTTATTGTGTTCGGGTTAGCTGTAATAGGCTCAATAAGATATCCGCTTGCAACAGTAATATTAGGTGCTTCAACATCAATAGGGAATTCCTTTTCAATAATACTGTCAAACTTAACTTTAATCTTTGAAGGGCTGATATTCTTAATTTCAAAGTTTGTCTTTTTCTTTGATACTATTTTAACTTCAAGTTCGTATTCGCCCGGCTTATTTACGTTGCTGTCAATAACAAGCTGTGCCTGAAGGTCTTCAGCAGATAAATCGCCGATGTTGTATCTTTTTCCGAAAATTCTTACGGAAACCTCTTTTTTATCAAAACTAACAGGTTTGAGTCCGAAATCTTCAGCAGCAGTGCCTTTTGTTACGATAGGTACAACAGGAACATTATTTATGGTTCTTGTTACTGTCGGATACATTGTGACAGATATTATGAACCATATAAGTATTGCAAGCACAACAGCGTAAATTTTGAGAACAATATCATTTGTGGTATTTGTAAGAAGTTTGATTTTCTTTAATTTCATTTTGTCTTCACCTTCCCACGAAAAATTTTTCTCGTTTTCGCTGATTTATCATCAGTTTGCTTTTCTGGGATAAGCTTTGACTTTAAGAGCTGTAATAAATTATCTTTGGTAAAGCCTCGTGTGAGTTGACCTTCTTCCGCTATTGAAATTACTCCTGTTTCTTCAGAAACAACGATTATAATAGCATCTGAGTTTTCGCTCATACCGATTGCGGCACGGTGCCTTGAACCGAGAGTTTTTGTGATGAGTTCTTCCTTCTGTGGTTTGGGAAGAAAGCATCCGGCAGCATGAACTCGTCCGTCACGGATAATAACAGCACCATCGTGAAGCGGAGTATTCGGGAAAAATATATTTTCAAGAACAGCGGCACTCGGCTTTGCATTGACAATTGTACCTGTGTCAATCTGTTCACCAAGTTTAGTCAGTCTTTCTATAACAATAAGTGCACCTGTTTTAGTGGCTGAAAGGTCAACTGAAGCATCTACGATTGCGTGTATTGCTTCTTCCCATCTGTAAACCATTGCGTCGCTTGAATCTGAACCTAAAGAGAAAACATTGAAGTTTGAAACTTTTGCTCGTCCCATTTTTTCAAGTGCACGACGTAGTTCAGGCTGGAACATGATAATGATAGCAAGAATACCCCATTGAAAGAAATTATGAAGCAGGAATCCCATAGTTTTCAGCTGAAGCTTGTCCACAATGAAATAAGCAATGCATAATAATGCAATACCTTTAATCAACTGTTCCGCACGCGTTTCTTTAATAAGCTTGATGCCCTTGTATAAAAGATAAGATAGAATTACCATATCAATAACGTCTGCTATTGATATAGATTTTACTACGCTTAAAATATTACTGAAAGCATCTATAATATAACTCATACTTCACTTCCCTTCGTTTTATACTGCATCAATTGATAAAATCTTTATTGATGCGGGCTATATCGTCAGAAATAGCCCGCTAATATACATAGATACATATATATTAATTTTAACACATAATTGAATAAATACAAGTAAATATCAAAAAAATGTTGAGATTTTTTTGATGGCATTTATAAGCATAATAACCTCTTGCTCAGTGTTGAAAGAAGAGGGCGCAAACCTTACCGTACCCTTTTCATCTGTACCATTGCATTTGTGTGCAAGTATAGCACAATGCAGACCACCACGAAGTGCAAAACCTGCATGGTCAAGCTGTGAAGTAAGCTCTTCCGCCGTCAGATAATCAAGATTAAATGAAACAATAGGAACATAATTACAGTTCCTTTTTCGGTAAATACTTATTCCTTTGATTTTCAAAGCTTTCTTGATGAATAAATTACATAGTGCATTTTCGTGCTCATAAATTTTATAAAGCGTCTTTTTCTTTATATAATCAAGACCTGCCCCAAGTGCCAGAATTCCAACAGTGTTCAGTGTCCCGCTTTCAAGTCTTTCAGGCATAAAATCAGGCTGTTCAAGCTTGTCGGAGGTTGTTCCTGTTCCGCCTTCAACAATAGTCGAAAGGGTATACTTTCCGTCAGAAATCAATAGCCCTGTTCCTGTAGTACCATAAAGCCCTTTGTGACCTGCGGCACACAAAAAGTTGAATCCGTCAGACATTTTCAGTGGGATAACACCACACGCCTGTGCTCCGTCAGCAATATAGCAGAGATCGTACTTTCTGCATAGCTTGGCGATTTTCTTATAAGGAATAATCTGCCCTGTAACATTACTTGCTATAGTGCAGGCGATAGCTTTTGTTTCAGGAGTAATAAGTCTCTCAAAATTTTCTATTGTAACATCATCGTTTTCATCAACTTCAGCAATGCTGAAGGTACAGTTCTTGTTTGATAAAGCATAAGCAGGTCTTGCAACAGAATTATGCTCAAGGGAGGAAATAATAATATGTCCTCCGTCAGCCATTATACCCTTTATTGCAAGATTTAAAGCATAGGTGCAGTTTTGCGTAAAAACAACATTTTCAATTCTTGCACCGAAAAATTCTGCACATTGTGCTCTTGCCTTAAAAATCTCCTCTGCAACTCTAAGCGAATATCTGTGACCGCTCCTGCCCGGATTCCCTCCATATACCAATACAGCTTTATTCACCGCCCTCTGAACTGAAGGCGGCTTCGGGAAGGTTGTAGCAGCGTTGTCAAAATAAATCATAGCTGCCACCTCTATACTTGCATATAATCTTTTACCGTTATATTCTCTGAAGCAAGAATAGATAGTATAAGATTAATGTCATTTTTAACACGAATGCTGTATCCGCACCCTTTTGACAAGTCTTTTGGAGTTCTCTCTATTTCACAATAATACCCAACGCTGTTAAGCAGATTTTTTGCTTTTATTGCGTAGGTAATTGAGGTTAGTGCAATCAAATGCTTATTGTTATACAGACCGTTCAAATTATTCACCTCTTGCATATTATGGATATACTCTATAATATGCAGAAGTGACAGTTTTGGTATAGCTAATTCAAGAGGCAGATGGCACTGGCACTGATACCGGTTTCCTCACCTGTAAAACCAAGATATTCTTCTGTTGTTGCTTTTACTGAAATCTGATTAATATTTATAGAACAAGCAACCGAAATATTCTCTCTCATCTTTTCAATATATGGTGCGAGCTTTGGATTCTGTGCAATAATTGTGGAATCAATATTGTTTATTTCATATCCGTTGCTTTTTATAAGCACGCATACTTTTTTCAAAAGTTCAATGCTGTCAGCATTTTCATATTCAGCATCATTGTCAGGGAAGTGCTTACCGATGTCACCGAGTGCACACGCACCAAGAAGAGCGTCCATAATAGCATGGACAAGCACATCAGCATCAGAATGCCCGAGTAGTCCTTTTTTGTGTGGAATTTCCACTCCACCAAGGATCAGTTTTCTACCTTTAACAAGTCGGTGCACATCATAGCCTTGTCCTATTCTCATTCTGACACTTCCTTTAATAAATTTTCAGCAAGTTTTATATCATCTGGCGTTGTGATTTTAATATTAGAGTATTCGCCAATTGTCATAAAAACCTTATATCCGATATTCTCAACAAGCTGACAATCGTCCGTGAAATCAAGTCCGTTTTTTATAGCACTTTCAACACTCTCTGTGTATAATTTTTTATCAAAAATCTGTGGTGTCTGTGTTATAAAAAGCGTATCTCTTTTTGGTGTGTTTTTTATAAAACCATCTTGCACAACCTTTATAGTATCCTTTACAGGAACACCAACAGTTGTCGCACTATAAAGCTTTACATTTTCAATAAGCTGTTTAATTGCATTTCTGCTGATAAGCGGTCTTGCACCATCGTGTATTGCAACATACTCGCTTTTTTCATCAACCAGCTTGAATCCATTGAAAACTGACTGCTGACGGGTTTCACCACCAACAGTAAGCTTGATTTTCTTATTAAAATTGTACTCAGCAACAAGCTTTTTCATTGCGTCAAGACTATCAGTACTTGTTACAACTATTATCTCACAGATTTCATCAATATTATCAAAAGCATTTATTGAACGAATAATAACAGGAATTCCGCAAAGCTCAATAAACTGCTTGTTTATGCCATTCATTCGTGAACTTTTCCCACCGGAAACTATTATGACAGAAAGCATTAAATCACCTCACTGTAATTCCCAAGGAACTTGAAATAATCAAGCTCTGCCTTTAACGCATAAATAATCTCGATAACCTCTGGCTGATTTATACTACCCTCAAAATCAAGATAGAAAACTACGTTGAAGTCCTTACTTGCAATAGGCTTACTTTCAATTCTCAGAAGGTTTAAGCCGAT
>CALMXN010000275.1 GCA_937871145.1 uncultured Clostridia bacterium | reverse complement strand
AGTTCAGACGTGTGCTCTTCCGATCTCAGTAGAATCAACTTCTGAAGAATCTGATATATTGATTTTTGACTCAACAGCAGAAGAATCCTTTGCTGATGTATCAGTTATATCATTCTTTTTATCCTTATTACATCCTATAAGTGAAATGAGCATTGCGGAAACCAGAAAAGCTGTAATAATTTTTTTCATAAAATAACTCCTTTTTGTTTATGCTTTCAATATAATTGGAAAGTAGTTACATATCAATAATATTGCTATTACAAAAAAATTACAGTATGTACAATTTGTTTCATTACTATAACAAAACTTATTAAATAGTTACACAAAAAAAGAAGGCTTCAAGCCTTCTTTACTTTTTATTTGTAATAGTGTCTGCACCCTTTTGTATTGCTATACTGCCTGTCCTAACAATTTCAATAATGCCGTATGGCTTGAGCATTTCCTCAAAGCGCTGAAGGTGATAGGTTGTATCGGACATTTCAAGCGTAATTGTTGTAAGCGAAATATCTATAATCTTCGCACCCATAATTTCAGCAATCGTCATAATTTCTGAACGCTTGTCGGCCGATACATTAATCTTTATGAGAAGAAGCTCTCTTGAAAGAAGCTCGCTTGTGTCAAGAGTCTTCACCTTTATGACATCTATGAGCTTATTGAGCTGTTTTTCAATCTGCTCAACAGTATATTCATTGCCTTCTGCAATAATAGTAATTCTTGAAACAGCAGGGTCGTCAGTCACACCAACAGCAAGGCTGTCGATATTGAAGCCGCGTCTTGAAAAAAGCCCTGAAATTCTTGAAAGGACACCTGCGTGATTTTCAACAAGAACAGAAATCGTATGTTTCATACACTACCTCCTAAAAGAAAAGAAGCATCAGAAGAATAACACAGAATGCAAAAGTCATAAAGAACACAACATTGAAGAACTGAATTATACTAAGCGACTTTGTATTAGCAAGAATAAGAAGCTCAGAAAGCTCATCTTCCTTATAATCGTATTTTATGTATTTTGTGTTCTTATGTTTATCAGTCTTTTTGTAAATGTTGTATGGAAGTTCTTCCCCTGATTTTTCAAGTTCAGCAAACTGGGCTATTTCTTCTTCCGGGCAATATGATTTGCTAATAAATTTGTCGCTGACAAGTTGTTCAATTATTTTATGCTTTGCTTCAGTCATTATATTTCCTCCTGTTTATTATATACCGTATTCAGGGTTAACGTTGCATTCAAGAAGGAACAGCCCTTCCGAAGCAACTAACCTGTCAACAGCTTTTTCTGCATCTGAATCATTTGTTATAGCAGTAGCTTCAATGCCATAAGCATGAGCAAGCTTTATAAAATCAGGACCTCCATCAAGGGAAACTGCTGTCTGGTTATTATTGAAATTTGTGTGTTGAAACTCAGAAACCATGCCAAGACAATTGTTTTTCATAATAATTATCTTTATATCAACATTATGCTGAACAGCAGTGGCAAGTTCCATCATCTGCATCTGGAAGGAACCATCACCACATACAGCAACAACAGTACGCTTTTCATCAGCAAGCTTTGCTCCTATTGCCGCCGGAATGGAATAACCCATTGTTCCCATACCGCCAGATGTAAGAAAACGACCGTTTTTTACATTGAAGTTGCTTGCAGTCCATATCTGATTGAGTCCGACATCGGCAACAATAACTGCATCCTCAGGTAGCTTTTTTGAAAGAGTGGAAATAAGCTTTTGTGGATTTATATAATTTTTCTGTGATTCAAATTCAGTATTAAGTGGGACAAGAGAAGATATTTTTTCAATCCATTGCTTGTGTTCGGATTTTGTGATATGTTCAGTAATCTGTGCAAGAATTGTTTTTGCATCACCGACTACCGGAATATCAACAGCCATGTTTTTGCCGATTTCAGCAGGGTCAATATCAATATGTATTATCTTTGTGGTCTGCTGGAGCTTTATAGGTGATTTTACTGCCCTGTTGCCGACTCTTGCACCTATAAGAATAAGAAGGTCACATTCATTTACTGCATAGTTTGCAGCTTTTGTTCCCATCATTCCAAGCATACCGAAATAAAGCGGGTATTGTGTTGAAACACTTGATATTCCCATCATTGTTGTTATGACAGGAATCTGACATTTTTCTGAAAGGGTAGTTACACCTTCACCGGCATTGGAGGCAAAAACACCACCACCGGCACAGATAAGGGGTTGCTTTGATTTTTTCAGTGCCTCGCATATTCGCTTTATCTGGAGCTTATTGCCCGTAACGGTCGGCTTATAGCTCCTTATTTCAATAGTTTTTGGATATGTAAAATCAATTTCTTCATTCTGAACATCAACAGGGATATCAATAAGTACAGGGCCTGGCCGTCCACTCCCTGCTATGAAGAAAGCTTCCTTTAAAATTCTCGGGATTTCATTTGCATCTTTAACAAGATAGCTGTGCTTGACAAAAGGCTCAGCAGCACCTGTTATGTCAGCCTCCTGAAAAACGTCCCTGCCAATCTGGTCAGTGCTGACCTGACCTGTTATTATAATAAGTGGAATTGAATCCATATATGCTGTTGCAATAGCAGTAATAAGGTTTGTTGCGCCTGGCCCTGATGTAGCAATACATACAGCAGGCTTGCCTGTTATCCTTGCATAACCGCTTGCGGAGTGACCGGAGTTTACTTCGTGACGGACAAGAATATGACGTATATCCGATTTTGAAAGTGCATCATAGAACGGACAGATTGCAGCGCCCGGATAACCAAACACGACTTTGGTATTCTCCATTTCAAGGCACTTTACCATAGCTTCACTTGCTTTAATCATCCGAACTCCATTTCTCCACCACGAGTAAATTTAATAAAGTGATTTATGGTGGCTTGTCACTTCATTATATGTAACAATACTATATTTAATTATAGTTAGTTTCAGTCAACCCGTCAAGACTTAATGATAAACAATAACACTTAAACTGTAAAAAAGAAAAAGATACAAGAAAAGTAGTATAATTTGTTATTTGCAATTTGATGTAAATTGTAGTATTATAGAATAAAACAGATAAAAGGAGCATTTATTTGAAAAGGTTTATTGTTTTATTATTGAGTGTAACAATGCTTTTTGCTTTAACATCGTGCTCAAAGATAGAAAAGAGAAATCCTGATTACATAAAAAACGGATATGACAGCGATTATCCTGTTACAATAAATGATGTTACTATTACGTCATCACCAAAAAAGGTTGTCAGTCTATCACCTGCACTTACTGAAGTCATATATGAGTTTGGGCTTGAAAAGAAGCTTATCGGAAGAAGCGATTATTGCAGTTATCCTGAAAATGTAGCTGACATAAAATCCGTCGGAAGTCCTGCAACGCCTGATATTGAAGCTATCATAAGCCTCAAGCCTGATATTGTTATAACACAGAGCCCTGTCGCAACCATAGACAAGGCATCACTTGAGAAAAATGGAATAAAGGTTCTTGTAATTCCTTCACCAAGGAGCTTTAATGAATTCATTGACGTTTATGGCGCAATGGCAAAAGTTTTCCTGGGAAATATCAAGTCAGACATTGCTGTTGAAAAGGCTCTCAAGCCACTTGATACAGAAATGAGAAAAACAGGCGAAAAAAAGTACGGCAAGAAGTTTGTATACATACTATCAGAGCAGATGGCTGTTGCAACAGGTGATACACTTGAAAGTGATATACTCGGCATTTTCGGGGAAAATATTGCAAAGAACAAGATAAGCTATGCTATGACAGCTAATGAAATTGTTGCTGCTAAACCTGATACAATTTTCATTTCCGATAAGATTGATTCAGCCAAGCTTCCTGCGAATATCGTAAAGCTTCTGACAGCACCAAATGTCAAGCTTATTAAGATTGACAATACTTATTTTGAGAAACCGACTGTTCGGACAAAGACAGTTATTGAGGATATTGATAAGGCATTATCATCGGAATCCGGCAATGAAACCAAAGGCGGTAACACAGAAAAATAAAGTCTTGTTAAGAGGAAGCCTGGGCTTCCTCTTTTTGTAATTAAACTGTAATCACATTTTGGGAAAAAATTGCAGATATCCAATTGACATAGTTATATAAAAAATATAAAATATACTTAATGAACGAAAGGGGATAATATATGGACGACCCGAGTCGAATGTGTATCGGCTTAATTATCGGATTTGTTTTAATTCTGATTAAAGGCTTTATTGCTGCGTGTGAAAGTGCAGTAATAGAAGTCAACGATGCAAAACTTAAAAAATTGGCTGAGAGGGAAAAGCCTGCACAAAGGCTTGTAAAAGTTCTTTCAAGACCAAACAGACTGATTATTTCATTATCAGTTTTCAAAGCGTTGACAGCAGTAACAGTTGCTATTGTTGCATCACTGTCATTCTTTTCACCACTTGAAAAAAAGCTTCTGAATATATGCGACAACAAGAAGACTGTTGATGTTCTTACAATTCTTATTATTGTTATTGTTACAACAGTTTTAGTTTCAGCCTTCGGTGATAATATCCCGAAGAAAATCGCACAGCAGAACAGCATGGGCTTTGCCATAAAAGTCAGTGGAGTGTTAAAAGCAATTGTAATAATAATGCTTCCGCTTACAGCGCTTATTCATATTTTTACAAGCGTGCTGGGGAAGATATTCGGCTTTTCATCTTCAAGTAAAAATCAGGCGGTAACAGAAGAAGAAATTCTGATGATGGTTGACGCTGTCAATGAAACAGGTGCTATTGAGGAAAGTCAGAAGGAAATGATAAATAACATTTTCGAGTTTGACGACCTTGTTATTTCTGATGTAATGACGCACAGAACAAATATTATCGGCGTTGAAAAGAACACTTCCATCAGAGAAGTCGTCAATGCCTCTGTAAGTCACGGATTTTCAAGAATTCCTGTTTATGAAAACAGCATTGATAATATTATAGGAATTGTTTATATAAAAGATTTACTTGTTTTAATAAATACAAATGAAACTGAAAAGGCTTCAATATCCGATTTCATGAGAGATGTCATGTATGTACCACAGACAAATCACTGCCGTGAGCTTTTCAAGGAATTCACATCAGCAAAAGCACAGATTGCTGTCGTTGTTGATGAATATGGCGGAACAGCAGGACTTGTTTCAATGGAAGATCTCCTTGAAGCAATCGTCGGAAACATTCAGGACGAATATGATGATGAGGTTGAAGACTTTGTCAGAATTAATGACACAACCTATGAAATTTCAGGAACAGCTGATCCCGAGGTTATTTTTGAAGAACTCGGAATTGAGCTTTCTGAGGATCACGAATATGATACAATGAGCGGGCTTATGATTGATATTCTTGGATATATTCCGGCTGAGAATGAAAAGCCTGCGATTTTACACAATGGAATAATTTTTACGGTTCTTTCAATGGATGATAAGAGAATTGTAAAGCTCAAAGCAGAAATAGTTATTGAGGAAATCGAAGATGAATAAATCGAAAAATGAGGTGCTGCAATGGAGCAGAAATCTGGTAGCGTAAAATTAATATTAAGCATTGTAATAGCTCTTCTTATTGTTGGTGGAGCATGGTACCTCACAAGACGTAGTCCTGAGGATAAGAAAACACTGGAACTTGTGTCGTCCTCGGACAGTTCGATATCTGATTCAACCAATGATAGTAGCAATACTGATACGAAAAAAACAACAGTAAAGCCGACGACTACAACACCAAACAAAAAAGCTACTACAACTGGTAAGACAACAAAAAAAAAGGTTATTGTTGCTACTACAAAAGCTCCGTCTGTAACGCAAACAAAAGCATCGCCGATATTAAGTTATTACAATTTTAACAGTGCACAGAAAGAAGTTTACAACAAGCTTTCAGATGCTATCATAAATGGAACATCAAATACACCTATAAATGTTTCAATAACACCAGATCAATTAAAAGAAGTTTACTGTATTGCAAAGGATCTGAATTATTACAGTGTTAATGCTCCGATGTCATTTACATATAGTTATTATTCACAGTCAGGAGTAATAACAGCAGTCAAACTTGAATTCCCGTATTCAAAGTCGGTTGGTGACAGTAAGACCGCCACATTGAAAAGCAAGGTAAATTCAATCAAAGCGGGTATACCTAAAACTTCAGATTATGATAAGGTAAAATACATACACGATTACATAATCAATCACTGCAGATACAATAATAACGCTGTATCAAACGCTGACGCATATCCGACATCATTTACTGCATATGGAGCACTTGTTGAGGGCTCAGCTGTATGTGAGGGCTACGCAAAGGCATTCTCGTTGCTTTGTAATGAGGTTGGCGTTGAAGCTCTGCTTGTTACTGGTAAGGGTAAGGGCGAGCCTCATATGTGGAATATGGTCAAGTGCAACGGACAATGGTACCATATGGATGTTACGTGGGATGATGCAACATTAAACGGGAATGATTCCATTGGATATTCATACTTTAATATAACAACAGCACAGATTAAAGCGGATCACGTTATAGAGAATACTCCGTTAAATGTTCCATTCGCGTCTGCGACAGCAGCGAACTATTATTATCATAATGGTCTTGTTGCAAGTAGTTATACTCAGGCTAAGGCAATAGTACTGGCTGAGGCTAAGAAAAATATTTCAGGTGGCGAAAAGGTAATAAGAATAAAGGCTGCTAACCAAAGCGTCAAGAATGATATTTATAGTAAGATGCTGTGCAACAATGGTGACATTTTTCTCATTCTCGATCAGGCATTAGGAAGTAAAACATTCAGCTCTGTACGTTCCAGTCCGTCAACAAGCCTTGAAATTGATATAAGTTACATAGTTAATTAAAAAAATCCCGTGAAGATTTTCACGGGATTTTCTCTATATTATTGTTCCACCACCGATGACAATATCATCATCATAGAATACGACCGCCTGACCGGGAGTGAATGCACGTTGCGGGTTATCAAACACCACAAGTACAGTTCCGTCATAATTCTGCGATATAGTGCAAGGCTGTTCAACCTGCTTATAGCGTGTCCTTGCCTTGCATTTTAAAGGGTTGTCAAGTTTTTCTATTGAAATAAGATTTACGTCTGTTGCAATAAGAGTAGTACTCATCAGTTCGTTCTCGTCACCAAGAACAACAGTGTTGTCCTCAGGATTGATTCCGGCAACATAAACAGGCTTTCCCATTGCAATACCAAGACCTTTTCGCTGACCTATTGTGTAGTGGGATATTCCCTTATGTGTGCCTAAAACATTGCCTTTTGTGTCAATGAAGTTACCTTCTTTTTGTTTTACTCCTGTATATTCCTCAATAAATCTTGCATAATCACCGTCAGGAACAAAGCATATATCCTGGCTGTCGGGCTTATTTGCATTGACAAGATTACTTGAATCAGCAAGAACTCTCGCTTCACTTTTTTTC
>CALMXN010000274.1 GCA_937871145.1 uncultured Clostridia bacterium | reverse complement strand
ACATAAAAAGATTTGTTTATGGATATATTGCACAATTTTACTGGGATTTTTTTTTTGTGCATTTGTAACAAAATCTATACGTCTTTTTTATATATTAAGGTATTGACTTTAGTACTTATATACTATATACTTGTTATTACTGATTGACAAAACACTACATATAGTAGTTAACATTTAGGAGGTATAATTAATGATAACCCAAATTGTAAAAAGAGACGGAAGAAAAGTAACCTTTAATATAGAAAAGATAGCTAATGCTATTTACAAGGCTGCGCAGGCTGCTGGTGGTAATGATTATGACGAAGCTCTTGAGCTTGCCGGCAAGGTGTGTGATGCTGTTGAAGAAATTTCAAAAAAGAAAATACCTTCAGTTGAAGAAGTTCAGGATATGGTTGAAAAAATTCTTATTGAAGAAGGTCACGCAAAAACTGCAAAGGCTTATATCCTTTATCGTTCAAACAGAACTCGTGCCCGCGAAATGAATACACGTCTTATGAAAGTTTATGAGGACTTGACTTTTAAGCCTGCCAAAGACAGCGATATTAAGAGAGAAAATGCTAATATCGACGGCGATACAGCAATGGGTACAATGCTTAAGTACGGTTCAGTTGGTGCTAAGGAATTCTATGAAATGTACGTTCTTGATCCAAAGCATGCTAAGGCTCACGCTGAAGGTGATATTCATATTCATGACCTCGACTTCCTTACATTAACTACTACATGTTGTCAGATTGATCTTGTTAAGCTCTTCAAAAATGGCTTTTCAACAGGTCACGGCTTCCTGAGAGAGCCAAACGACATAGCAAGCTATTCAGCACTTGCTTGTATTGCTATTCAGTCTAATCAGAATGACCAGCACGGTGGTCAGAGTGTTCCAAACTTTGACTATGCTATGTCTGATGGCGTTAAAAAGACATTCAAGCGTCGCTATAGAGACAATATTGACAGATGCCTTGCAATGATGGCTGGTGTTGAAAATTCTGATGTTGTCGCAAAACAGATTGCAGATGAAGTTTATGAGGAAACAGGCTTGGTTCCTTGTCTTGCAAATGATAATGATTACCAGAAGGCTGAATTTACAAAGCTTATAAAATATACAGATGAAGAAACAGCAAAGAAAATCCAGAAGTTCACTTTTAAAACTGCTGTAAAGGAAACAGACAGAGCAACATATCAGGCTATGGAGGCTTTAATCCATAACCTTAACACTATGAACAGCCGTGCCGGTGCTCAGACGCCATTCAGCTCAATTAACTATGGTACTGATACTTCAGTAGAAGGCAGAATGGTTATCAAGAATATTCTCCTTGCAAATGAAGCAGGCCTTGGTAACGGTGAAACACCAATATTCCCAATTCACATTTTTAAGATTAAAGAAGGGGTAAACTATAACCCGACTGATCCAAGCTATGATTTGTTCCAGCTTGCTTGTCGTGTTTCAGCAAAGAGATTATTCCCTAACTTCTCATTCCTTGATGCTCCATATAACCTTCAATATTATAAAGAAGGCGATTATGATACTGAGGTTGCATATATGGGCTGCCGTACCCGAGTAATAGGAAATAACTATGATCCAACTCGTGAAACCGTAGCAGGTAGAGGCAACTTAAGCTTTACTTCTATCAACCTCCCAAGACTTGCAATTGAATCAAATCAGAATGTCGGAGCATTCTTTGACAAGCTCGATGAAATGTTGGATCTCGTTGTTGAACAGCTTCTCCACAGATTCCATATTCAGGCTCAGAAAAAGGTAAGAAACTATCCATTCCTTATGGGACAGGGCGTTTGGATTGATTCTGATAAGCTTGGACCAGATGATGAGGTTGGAGAAATCTTAAAGCATGGTACATTATCCGTTGGCTTTATCGGACTTGCTGAAACATTGAAATCTCTTTTAGGCAAGCATCACGGTGAAAGCGAAGAAGCTCGTCAGCTTGGTCTTGAAATTGTTACAAGAATGAGAGAGCGAATGGATGAAGAATCAAAGAGAACAGGTCTTAACTTCTCACTTCTTGCAACACCAGCAGAAGGCTTGTCAGGTCGTTTCGTAAGAATGGATAAGGAAAGATTCGGCGAGATTGAAGGAGTTACCGACAGAGAATACTATACAAACTCATTCCACGTTCCGGTTTATTATCCAATCAGTGCTTTTGAAAAGATTAAGATTGAGGCTCCATATCACGCTCTTACAAATGCAGGCCATATCAGCTATGTTGAGCTTGACGGTGACCCTGTAAACAACCTTAAAGCTTTTGAAAAGGTTGTAAGATGTATGAAGGAATCAGGAATAGGATATGGTTCAATTAATCACCCTGTTGACCGTGATCCTGTTTGTGGATACACAGGAATAATTGGTGATAGCTGTCCTAAGTGCGGAAGAAAAGATGGCTCTGATGGTATCAAGTTTGAAAGAATCAGAAGAATCACTGGTTACCTCGTTGGTACTCTTGACAGATTTAACAATGCTAAACTTGCAGAAGTTAGAGACAGAGTAAAACATAACGTATAAATATTTTAAGGGCGTGCTAATAACACGCCCTTTTACATAACTATATGGAGGATAGACATGATAATACGAGAAGTTGTAGAGCACGACTACAAAGCTATCTGGGATATTTCTAAAAATGCTCTTGGATATGACTGTGATATTGAAGCTGTACACAATAATCTAAACAGTACACTTAACAGTAATCGTGAAATAATTTTTGTTGCAGAAAATGAAGATGCAGTTGTCGGCTATATCCACGCAGAAGTCTATAGTTCTTTACTTTTTGATAAGCGCCTTATAAACATTCTTGCATTTGCTGTTGCACAGGGACGTCAGCATTGTGGTACTGGTGCGAAGTTACTGGATGCCGTGGAAAAATGGGCTGTTGAGACTGGAGTTGCTGGAATAAGGTTGAATTCATCCTGTGACAGAGTTCATGCACATAAATTTTATAGAGCAAAAGGTTTTAATCATGAAAAACAACAGATAAGATTTGTTAAGATTTTTAATAGTGAGGAATAAAAATGGAAATAAGAATAGCAGGGACAGAAAATGATTCAATTGTTGACGGACCGGGAATAAGATTTACAATTTTCGTACAG
>CALMXN010000273.1 GCA_937871145.1 uncultured Clostridia bacterium | reverse complement strand
GCGGCCCGTGCCACATCTTTTATAGTTACAATCATATTTACACCTTAAATTATTTGTTCAATGCTAAATTATTATAATTATATCAATTAATTAGAATTATTACAATAGAATTATAAAAAAAGCCATTTGTTTCTATAAATGGCTTCTATAAAACATATTTATCAGTTGCTGAAAACAATCTGCTCAACGAACCTGAAAACTTCATACCCAAGATAAAGACAGATAAACACACTTGTGAATAATGTTGCGTAGCTTTCTTTTCGAGTAAGCGATGTTGTATTGTTGTCATTAAGCTTGAACTTTTTCCTGTAAACGCAAATGAAAACGATAGTCAACACTATTATTACTATAAAAGCCATAGTAAAAATAGAAGATAAAACATAAAACAGGGTCATCGTATTTTTATGATTTAAATTTTGAATTATTACACTTAAAAATGAATAGAAATTGTTCAACGAATGCAATATGATTGTTGGCAGAATAGAATTAGTTTTCACTGCAACAAAGCCAAATATTACTCCGATAAAGAATGCACCGAAGCCCTGCCCGATATTTCCGTGCAGAAGTGCAAAGAAAAATGCTGACACGAATATTGCAAGCCAGTTCCCATAAGGCTTCAGAATTTTAAGCACACAGCCTCTCAATAAAAATTCTTCGATTAAAGGTGCAAAAACGCAAAGTGACAGGAAATATATTAGAAGATTTGCAAAGGAATTTGAGCCGAAGTCAAAATTAGGTTCTGGAAGTACTATTCCTAACTGTTTGATGAGCCAGGTAACTGCTGAAATGAACATTGAAGTTATTAAGTTTATGCCCATAGCAACGCAGAAACAGCATCCGACAAGCTTCGGTATTGATGTTTTGCCTTCTCCATAATTGTTTTCGGTTGTATTCTTCTTTGAGAGCAGAGGCATCGGCCTGAATTTATAAAACAGCTGTACAATTCCAAATGAAGTAATCAGACTTAATATCTGAATTGTAAAGTTCTCAATCATTTTCATATTCGGGAGAAAACTATAAAAGAATTTAGCCGCTTCATGCATATAGCTCTTCTTAAAAACAAATTCATCATTGAAAGCTAAATTTATTCCATAGAAAAGTGCGAAATCGTATATGATACAGAAAACGAGAAACAACAGCATCAGTATTGCTACTGCAGATGCTGCCTTTCTTAAATTTTTTCTTTCCATACGTTTAATATCAATAAATGTATTTTCCACTTTATCACTCCAAAACAATATAATAATACATTAACAAATATTATGTGTTTAGTCAAGTTATTATTTATAAAATATCAAGATTTTGGCAAGTGATTTCAAACAAAAAAAGAGGGCACTGATATGCCCTCTGTAAAGATTATTCAGAAAACATTGGTGTTGACAAGTATCTTTCTCCCGTGTCAGGAAGAAGAACAACAATATTTTTCCCCTTGTTTTCTTCTCTCTTTGCTATTTGTCTCGCTGCCCATACTGCTGCTCCTGATGAAATACCAACAAGCAAGCCTTCTGACCTTGCAATTTCTTTTCCTGTTGTAAATGCATCTTCAGATTCAACTGCAATAATTTCATCATAAACTGAAGTATTAAGAGTATCAGGAACAAAGCCCGCACCGATACCCTGAATCTTATGTGGACCTGCTGTTCCCTTTGATAATACTGGTGAATCAGATGGCTCAACAGCAATAACTTTTACGTTTGGATTCTTTGATTTAAGGAATTCACCAGCGCCTGTGATTGTTCCGCCTGTGCCTATTCCAGCAACAAAGAAATCAACATCACCGTCGGTATCCTCCCATATTTCCGGTCCTGTTGTCTTGAAGTGGATGGCTGGATTTGCTGGGTTTACAAACTGTCCTGGAATGAATGAGTCAGGGATTTCCTTTGAAAGCTCTTCAGCCTTAGCGATAGCGCCCTTCATTCCCTTTGCGCCTTCTGTCAGGACAATTTCTGCTCCATAAGCTTTAAGAAGATTTCTTCTCTCAACGCTCATTGTTTCAGGCATTGTAAGGATAACTCTGTACCCTCTTGCTGCTGCGACACTTGCAAGACCTATGCCTGTGTTACCACTTGTAGGCTCGATTATTACTGAACCCTTTTTTAGTAATCCTTTCGCCTCAGCATCATCAATCATTGCCTTGCCGACTCTGTCCTTAACACTTCCTGCTGGATTAAAGTATTCGAGCTTTGCAATAATCTTTGCATTAAGATTATGGTTCTTTTCTAAATTTGAAAGCTCAAGCAATGGTGTATTTCCAATAAGATCTGTCAGTGTTTTTGATATGTTTTTCATTGTATCGTCTCCTTAATTCATACTATTTTTATATGATATGTATGCATTATATCATTGTTACATTATTTTGTCAATAGTTTTAAAAAAAAATAAGGCGGACAACTCGTCCGCCTTGATATTATTGTTTTAAATCTGGTCTTATATCATCAAATACAAACTTATGGAGCTGATCTGCTGCTTCATCCAAGTCATATTTAATCAACCAACCTGTAGCTGCACTACTTTGATATTTTGTATTTGTATGTGGGAATCTTAATGATTCAATTTTTGCACCATCAATAGTCAGTACTTTTGAAAGCTTTAAAATATCGTCATTATCCATTGATGTTTGTACCATTGGTGAGATCGTATGCACTGTTTCAGCAAGCTTTTTAACAGACAAGGTTTTTGCTTTTGCAAATAGTGCCTCAAGAACCTTTTTCTGTCTATCCATTCTATAAAGATAGATCGGAAGAGTGTCTTATTCTGCAGAAAGCAGTTGCCTGTGCACCTGTAAGATTAACTGTACCAGATTTCTTAATCCTGGGTTCTTTGTTTGAAATTTCTCTCATAATACCATTAGCTGATATACGTTCATCTTCTGTAATATCAATTGTTACACCACCGGCAACATCAATAACATTTATCAATTGACGCATATTTATTGTAACATAATCTTGGATATTCATTTTGAAATTCTGATTAAGTGTTTTTATTGCAAGTTCTGGACCACCCTTAGAATATGCGGCATTGATTTTCTGGATTCCGAAACCTTCAAGATCAACCTGTGTATCACGTGCAAAAGATGTAAGTTTAACTG
>CALMXN010000272.1 GCA_937871145.1 uncultured Clostridia bacterium | reverse complement strand
CTTATGTATATTTCTTGATTATATATAAGTGAGGTATGACATACTCATATCAAAAGGTAAACTAAAATGGAGGTATTAAATTATGGCAGATTTACAAGGACTAAAAGTAGCAAAAGATTATCATCTTGATGTTCCTTTCGCAAACCAGGGCAGCTTTTATGTAAAGGGTGCTAATAATCTTGATTGGGGTATGAAAAAACACCTTTCAAACATTTTTGACCCTGTCAGTGGAAACACAGTTATGTTTGCTTTCGATCACGGCTACTTTATGGGATCAACAGCAGGTCTTGAGCGTCTTGATATTGTTATTCCAAAGCTTCTTGATAATATTGATGTTTTGATGGGAACACGTGGTGCTCTCCGTTCATGCATAGCACCTGATAATAAGAAGGGTATTGCTTTGAGAACAACTTCAGGTTCATCAATGATACAGGATGACCTTTCATACGAAATCAACTCTGTTGACATTGAAGATGCAATAAGAATGAATGCTGACTGTATGGCTGTTCAGACTTTCATCGGTGCTGAAGGACAGCTTTCAAGCATTGACAACCTTTCAAAGACTATCAATGCTGGGCTAAGATACAGCATCCCAACAATGGGCGTTGTTGCAGTAGGAAAAGATATGGAAAGAACAGATCGTTTCTTCAAGCTTGCAACAAGAATCGTAGCAGAAATGGGAGCTAACATTATTAAGACTTACTACTGCGATAACTTTGAAGAAGTTGTAGCAGCTTGTCCAGTGCCAATTGTTGTTGCTGGTGGTAAGAAGCTACCTGAGCAAGAAGCTCTGACACTTGCATATAAGTCAATTTCAGGCGGAGCTCGTGGCCTTGATATGGGAAGAAACATTTTTCAGAGTGAGCATCCTGTTGAAATGGCTGCAGCTATCAATAAGATTGTTCACCACAAGTTTAATGATAAAGAAGCATACGGGTTCTATCTTGATGCAATCAATAAGTAAGAATACTTATAAAAGGGTGGGCTTATACAGTCCGCCCTTTATTTTGTGTTTAAGGAGGATAATACACTTGACTTCAATGATAATAAAAATGGTTCTGCCTGTTATCGTTATGCTTGGTATCGGTTATATGTGCAATCGAAAACAGCTTTTCGGTACAGAAGGACTTAACGCGCTGAAGAATATTATCGGTAAGATAACTCTTCCTGTTG
>CALMXN010000271.1 GCA_937871145.1 uncultured Clostridia bacterium | reverse complement strand
TATAGTATTATATCTTTTTCTATATTATATACCGTATAATATTATTTGTCAATATATAATATAAATTTTTTTAAGATAATTTTTTGCAATAAAAAATACCTGTCGAAACAGGTATTTACTATTATTTATTCATTTCACGGAATTCAGCAGGAGAGCAGTTTTCACTCTTCTTGAAGGCTGAACAGAAATAGCTGCAATCAGTGAAGCCTATCCTCTCACCGATTTTGTTAATGTGAAGATCAGTTTCCAGCAGAATTTTTTTTGCATGTGCAATTCTTACTTTTGTGAAATATTCAAACGGCCTTAAATTAAGACATTCTTTAAAGAGTCTGCATATGTACTGTGGTGTAAAACCGCCAATTTCTGAAAGCTGATCAAGCGTAATGTCCTTTTCAACATTATTGTTCATGTATTCTATAATCGGCATAAGCTGATTTAACTTTACACTTCTGTTTTTATACTTATAAAAACGATGTTGCTTTTGAATTTCAAGAATAAGCATATACAGACTAATGGAATTACTCATATTGAAGTTATTGATAGCATCAGTATTATAGTTGCTTATCTTATCGTAAATTCTCATTACAATTTCCATATCATCGATGTTTACAACTGGATTTTCAAAGTTAAAATACTTATTGATTAATGAATCTGTTGAAGAGCCATGAAAATTAACCCAATACAGACTTATGGAATTTGTCGTCTGATCGATATCAAATTTTTCACCTGGGGGAATAAGCAGTGCATTGTTTTTTGCTATTGTATAATTATATCCATCGTATTTAAATATTCCCTGGCCACTTGTGCAGATAAACAAACGATAAAAAGGATAACCTGTTTTTGAAAACACTAAGTCATTATTATCACAGTATCCAGTGGATATAACAAAAAACGGCAGTTCTTTTTCTTCACCCAGGATAGGAAAATCATAATTTTTCATTCCTGTACCCCGTTTTATACTTTAATATGATAATATTTTAACACTTTAGCGCAAATATGTCAAATTTTATTCTAATTCTTCACATAACTCCGTCCAGAGTTCAAATTTGTCGCTCATTTCTTTTTTCAATTCTTCCAGCAAGCCACATTTTTCGTTCATTAACTGATAATCAGAATATATCTCAGGCAATAAAATTTCCTGCTCTATGTCATTAATCTGATTCTGTAAATCATCAACCTCTTTTTCAAGGGACTTGATTTCATTCTTTCTCTTTACATCAAGCGAACGCTGTTCCTTGCTCCTGTATGCTTTGGCATTGTTATCAGTCGGCTTGGCTTTTGGCTTTTCAAAATTCTGTTCTTCAAGTAAAGCCTTTTGCTTTTCCTCAGCATAAAAATCATAGTTACCCTTGTATTCGGTTACATCATCAGGTGTAATTTCAATAATACGGGTTGCTATTTTATTCAGAAGAAAACGGTCATGAGAAACAAAAATTATTGTTCCGTCATAATCATACAAGGCTTCCTCAAGGACTTCCTTTGTCAAAAGGTCAAGATGGTTAGTCGGCTCGTCAAGGACAAGAACGTTTGCACGTTCCTTCATCATAATTGCAAAACAAAGCTTTGCACGTTCACCACCACTTATTACGCTGACTGGCTTGAAAACATTTTCTCCAAACATAAGAACCTTTGCAAGTATATCACGCATAGCCTGTTCAGTTTCACGCGGATAACGCCTGTGAAGTTCCTCAAGGACAGTATTGTTAAAGTTAAGCTGAGTGTTTTCCTGTTCAAAATAACTTGTTTTTACATTCATTGCCCATTCAATTCTTCCCTTTTCTCTTGAAATTCTGTTAAGAAGATATTTAAGTATTGTTGATTTCCCAATACCATTAGGGCCGACTATAGCGACTTTTTCGCCCCTCTTTATTTCAAGATTAAAAGAAGGGACAAGTACTTTTTCCTTATCATTCTTACCGACTTTTACAAGAAGGTCTTTCACCTTTAAAATATCCTTTGGAGGTACAACATCATATTCAAGCTTGATTTTTGAAGTTTTATAAGTTGTAACCGGTCTTTCAAAAAGTTCAATTTTTTCAAGCTGATGTTCACGGCTTTTTGCCATTTTTGCAGTAGATGCACGCACCTTATTCTTCTGAATATAATCATTTAAATCAGCTATCTGTGACTGTTGCTGTTCATATTCTTTTATCTGTCTTTCAACAAGCTGTTCCTTTAAAACAAGATAGCTTGAATAGTTGCCTTTAAAAGATGTTAATCTTCCGCGTTCAATCTCACATATTCTTGTACAGATTTTATCAAGGAAGTAACGGTCATGGGATACTATAAGCAAAGCGCCTTTATAGGTTGAAAGATAACCTTCAAGCCAAACCAATGTATCAAAATCAAGGTGGTTCGTAGGTTCATCAAGAATAAGAAGGTCAGGGTTTTCAAGAAGTAGCTTTGCAAGTGCAAGACGTGTTTTTTCTCCGCCAGAAAGAGTATTGATAAGTCTGTCGGTCGGAGTATTCCCAAAGCCCATACCGTTAAGGATTGTTTTTATTTTTACTTCTATCAGATAACCCTCACAGGCTTCAAAATATACACTTCTTTCAGCATACTCATGTGAGGCTTTTTCATATTCTGCTTTGTTACCCTCAGAATTGTATTGAGCTATAAGAGCTTCAAGTTCACGCATTCTTGCATGTATATCAAGAAGTGAAGAAAACGTCTGTATCATTTCTTCCTGAATTGTGCTGCTGTTGTCAAGTCCGCCATTTTGTTTTAAAAAGCCGATTGTTTTATT
>CALMXN010000270.1 GCA_937871145.1 uncultured Clostridia bacterium | reverse complement strand
AGCAGTTTGATATAACAGAAATCAAAGGTGCTGACAGCCTTTTTGAAGCTTATGGGATACTGGCAGAAAGTGAGAAGAATGCCTCATCACTTTTTGGCACAAAACGCACTTTATATTCAACACAAGGCTCAACTCTTGCAATACAGACAATGTTGACTCTTGCTACGTCGAAAGTTGACAACCCTGTTATAATAGCGGTAAGAAATGCTCACAAAGCCTTTATTAACGCATGTGTACTGCTTGATATCGACGTAAAATGGGTGTTTCCCCAATATATTGACGGGAGCATAACTTCCGGAATATTTACTCCAGATGATATTGAAAATACAATAAAAGACTGCAAACAAAAGCCGTCAGCGGTTTATATAACAACTCCTGACTATCTCGGAAGAATGGCATACCTAAAGCCAATTTCTGAAATCTGCAGGAAATATAATGTTCCTTTGCTTGTTGATAATGCCCACGGTGCATATCTTAATTTCCTTGAAGATAATATTCACCCGATATATTTCGGAGCAGATATGTGCTGTGATTCAGCGCATAAAACTCTTCCTGTTTTGACGGGGGGAGGGTACCTCCATATTTCCGAAAGAGCAGATAAAAGCTTTTCGGAGAATGCAAAAACAGCAATGAGCTTTTTTGCTTCAACAAGCCCGTCATATCTGACGCTTGCTTCACTTGATTTATGCAACAGATATCTTGATGAGAAAATTAAAGCTGGCCTGAAAAAGATTATTCCGCATATTGATGCACTGAAAAAACAGGTCGAAAAATATAATTATATAAATTGCTCTGATGAGCCTATGAAGGCTTCTCTTTATACAATAAATACTGGCCTATATGGCTATGAAATTGCTGATATTTTAAGAGAGAACAGAATTGAATGTGAATACGCTGATGAAACGCATATTGTTTTTATGTTTTCAACATTCAATACTGAAGAGGAAATTGAAGAGCTGACAAAAGCATTAATCAGCATTAAACAGCCAAGAATAAAACTCGAAGCGCCAAAGTTTATCCTTGCTCCACCACAGAAAGCAATGTCAATCAGAAAAGCAGGACTGAGCGATAGTGAGGAGATTTCAGTAGATAACGCTTTGGGCAGAATATGTTCAAAGGTTGTGGTTGCCTGCCCACCGGGAATTCCAGTTGTTGTGAGCGGTGAAGTCATAAATGCAGATGCCATAAAAATTTTTAAAAGGTATAGCATTTTGACAGTAAATGTGGTAAAATTAAAATAATAGGTATATAATAACAACATGTTACTCTTTTGTCGGGAGGTTGTTTTATGAAGCTTGTCCACGCAATCATTAATAATGATGACAGCCATGCAGTTGCATCGGCTTTCACAAAAAATGGTTTTCAGGCAACAAAACTTGCATCAACAGGCGGATTCGCAAGAGAAAGCAGTTTGTTCCGTCGGCTACTTCTTATGGAGTAGGAACATACACATCGTTCCCTGTTGAGGTTTCTATAGGTGGCGCGACGATTTTCGTGACAAACATTGAGAGATTTGAAAAGGTTTAGTACTATGTCAGAAAATTTGTTTAAAATCTATGCAAATAATAATGTATTAAACACGCTCACTTCTATGATTAGCAGTGGGCGTTTGTCACAAGCGTTCCTTTTATTCGGACAGACAGGTCTGGGTAAGAAGACTATTGCACAATATATGTCAGCAAAAATGCTTTGCGAAGATGATAGTAACTCACCCTGCGGGCAGTGTAAAATCTGCAGGATGATTGAGCATAATTCTCATCCTGATGTGCAATGGATTACAACCAAGGACAATGCAAAGGCTTTTTCAGTGGACAACCTTAGGAAACTAAGTGTTGACGCTGTAATTATGCCGAATGAGGGTAGCAAAAAGGTTTATATTCTTGCAGATTGCGATAATATGAGTCCTCTTGCACAGAATGCATTGTTAAAGCTTATTGAAGAACCGCCTGAGCATGCTTATTTTATTTTTACGGCGACTTCAAAAGCTGTATTTTTACCTACGATAATTTCACGAGTAATTTCCTTTGGCGTGACTGAGGTTTCGCACGATGAATGCAGACAGGCACTCGCTGATAATGGCATTACCGATGAAAATATAATAAATGAGGCTCTTGAGGCCTTCGGCACTAATATAGGAATGTGTCTTTCATATATAAATGATGATGAACTGAAAAATGCAATAGATATTGCAAAAGCTATAACAGACAGCATAGCAGGCTCATCTGAATATAATCTGCTTAAGGAGCTTTTCCGCCTTGACGGGAACAAACCACTTGCAAAAGAAGTTTTCAGCCTTATGTATTCAATTATAAGGGACAGCTCAGCAATAAGACTTAGCAATGACTGCCTTGTGGGTTGTTATAAGTCAGGCTCACAGAAGCTTTCAAATATCCTGACATTAAAACAGGCAAATGAAATATACAGGGTTTTCACTAATGCTGATACAAAGCTTGATCAGAACGCAAACTTATCATTGACATTAACTGATATATGCTCAGAAATAAAAACTATATTCTAGAAAAGGGGAATGCAGAAAAATGACTGAAATAATAGGAGTTAGATTTAAAAGTGTCGGGAAAATATATTATTTTTCACCGAATGGTTTAAAAATAGATATCGGACAGAATGTAATAGTTGAAACTGCACGAGGCGTTGAGTGCGGTGAGGTTGTTATGGCAAACCGTTTGGTTGAAGACAGCCAGCTTATCAATTCGCTAAAATCCGTTATGAGAATTGCAACAGCCGAGGATATTAAGGTTGTTGAAGAGAATGCAAAGAAGGAAAAGGAAGCATTCAAAATCTGTGACGAAAAGATTGCTTATCATAAGCTTGATATGAAGCTTATTGATGTTGAATGTACTTTCGATAACAACAAACTACTGTTCTATTTCTCATCAGAAAACAGAGTTGACTTCAGGGAGCTTGTTAAAGACCTAGCATCAGTTTTCCGTACAAGAATTGAACTTAGACAGATAGGTGTCCGTGATGAAGCTAAAATGCTCGGCGGACTTGGAATATGCGGAAGACCTTTCTGCTGTAATACTTTCCTGGGCGAATTCCAGCCTGTATCAATCAAAATGGCAAAGGAGCAGGGCTTGTCACTTAATCCTGCAAAAATTTCAGGAACCTGTGGCAGACTTATGTGTTGCTTGAAGTACGAACAGGACAGCTATGAGGCATTGCTTAAAATTACGCCAAAGGTTGGTGCATATGTTTCAACACCTGACGGAAAAGGTTATGTTGAGGAAGTAAACCTTCTCACTGGTATGCTTAAGGTTAAGCCTGAAAACAGCGATGCACCAGCAGTATTATTCAACAAGGATGATGTATCTTTGATTAAAGATGCAGTTATAAAATTAAACAGGGATGAAATCAATGCTCTCAAGGGTCTTGAGGATAAATAACAATAGCGTGGACATAATGTCAACGTAATTAATACGAATAAAGAAGGCTGACATGACAATCGGTAACAGAAAGGTGACCATAAATGGCAATTGATAATAGAATATATCCTTTTTTTGATGAAGATGAAATCAAGCAGAACGGGCTTGTTCTGATGCTTCTTGCACAGAATACATTGCTTGATCGAATGAATGCGACAATAAGCGAAGATAAGCAGATGACAAGGGAAAACTTTTTCAATGTTCTTGAAAATTCAGAAGAACTTCGTGACATGCTGCGTGAAGCTGTTGAAGCTGGTATAAAATCTATTGACTGGGATCATTGTCACGATGTAGCTATTGCAAAATCTGTTTCGCGCGAACAGGTTGACGCTGAGAAGCGCCGTGAAAATATAAAACATTTGTAAAAAATGCTCTCTGCAACACTTTGTAGAGAGCAGATTTTGAATATTTTTCAGATTGACAATGGTATGTGTTTGTAATATAATTTAAACGCTTAAAAAAGTAGAAAGCGACGGAAACTTTATGAAAACTAAAAAACTTACAAAATCATTATTCTCATTATTAATGATATTTGTACA
>CALMXN010000269.1 GCA_937871145.1 uncultured Clostridia bacterium | reverse complement strand
GTATAAACCTGATAATTCACTTGGAAATATACATCCGCATTTTGAAGAGAGCTTACTGCAAATAGGATATACGGAATATATCGATGAAATTCTTGTCTATGGGACAGATAAAGAAAAACGTGAGCTTTATGAAAACAACAATGCTGAAATTTTACGCATTCAAAAGCGACTAGAAAAATTAACAACTGAGGAAAGAGTGCCAAAACGTAGGGCAATTTAAATGGAGGGATATTATTGTGGTAAATTTTATATTAGGAGCAATGTTTGGGGCTACAGTCGGACTGATTACATCAGCGTTATTAATGGCAGCAAAAAGAGGTGACAATGATGTTTGATGATAAGGAAACATGTTGTTTTATACACCTTATATATCGCTGTTTGCATGATGAAAGATTTTATTTGCTACCTTTAAATGAGTATGAAAAAATCTGTTTTAATAAAATGTTGTTAGGCTATTATGATGAAAATTATATCTATATTATCCCTGATGTATTTATAAGCAGGTGTAATTATCTTCTTAATCAACATGGATTGAAAGCATTTAATGTCAAGAAAATATTGAGGAATTTATGTGATTTAAAACTAATAAAGACATACTTTAATCTTTCTGATGGAATTCGTTATCGTATTCAGAAAAGGGTAGGTAAAACAAGAAAAAGATATATTACTTTTAACAGGGGAGAGTTTGAAAAAATATTTGAGGGAGGCTTGTTATAATGACTGAAATAAAAATGTCCATGCCTAAAGTAAGTGAAATATCAAAGGGTAATATTGTATACATAGTAACCAGTGAATTTGGTAATCAAAGACTTGATGATTTGCTTTCAGATTATGTTGCAGAAAAAATTAAACAGAATGAGAATGAAGAAAAAGTTGCTTAAACTTATTCAAAGCGGTTGATTTTTATCTACAAATATGGTATAATTATATTGTAATCAACCGCTTTGCTCAGAAAGGATTACATAATGAATTTAAATGAGCGAAGCATATATACAGCGGCTTGTTATTGCCGCTTATCACGTGATGATGAACAGGATGGTACAAGCGTTTCTATTGAAACACAGAAAAAGGTTTTAGAGGATTATTGCCTTAGCAATGGTTATAGTGTATTCGATTTTTATTGTGATGACGGATATACAGGTACAAATTTTGAAAGACCAAGCTTCAGTCGTATGATGTCCGATGTGAAAACAGGGAACATTAATATGGTAGTGGTTAAGGATTTATCAAGACTTGGGCGTAACTATATTGAAACAGGCAGACTGATTGAAGAAACATTTCCTGAAAGTGGAGTAAGATTCATAGCAATAGGTGATGATGTTGATACCAGCAGAGAAAACCTTGACCTAGACTTAATGCTCCCGATGAAAAATATATTTAATCAGTATTATCCGGCTGACTGCTCACGTAAGACCAGACAGGCGTTAAAAACCAAAGCAATGAGAGGCGAATATATTGGCTCTTATGCTCCGTATGGGTATCGCAAGTCAGAAGAGGACAAACATGTTCTTGAAATTGACGAACAAAAAGCACCTATTATAATCCGCATGTTTGAAATGGCTGCATATGAAGGATATGGGTATAACAAAATAGCCCGCATACTAAGCGAGCAGAAAGTTATTACTCCGTCAGCATATCAGGCAGAAATAAGCGGAAGGCGTTTTGAGAAAGACCCATATGACTGGAATCTTGCAACCGTGCATAAGATGATGGAAAATCAGACTTATCTCGGACATACAATTAACGGCAGAAAGCGAAAGATATCCTTTAAGAGCAAGCGTATGCTGAAACAGCCTGAAGAAAAGTGGATAGTAGTAGAAAATACACATCCGCCGATAATTTCAGAGCAGCTTTGGGATGACGCACATAAAAGATTGAGCAGTAGAAAACGTGTAAACAAGCTTGGTGATACACATATTTTTGCAGGACTTGTCAAATGCGATAAATGTGGATATGCACTTAGCTATTCAAATCAAAAAAACCATTCAGAGTATTTTTGTTGCAATACCTATAAGAAAAAGGGCAAGGATGTTTGCTCAATTCACTACATACCCTATGCAGATTTATATGATATTGTATTGGCTGATATAAGGTCACACATATCGAAAGCACAAAGAAATCAAGAAACATTCACTAAAAGTGTTCTGAAAAAGCTTGGTAATTCAAGTGAAAAAAATAAGGAGCATTTAAAGAATGAGATTGCAGCGGCTGAAAAACGCATAAGGGAACTAAATGATAGATTTGATAAGCTTTATGAAGATAGGCTGGACGGTATAATATCAGACAGCAAGTTTAAAGAATTATCAAGCAGATGTGAAGATGAGCAGATAAAAATAAAAGCCCGATTATCCGAGCTGAATGAACAGGCAGGTCAGCAAATTGAAAATGAGAATAATGTATCAAAATTTATTCAAGAGATTAATAGATTTTCGGATGTTAATGAACTTGATAAGGAAATTCTCAATAGGCTGATTGATAAGATTGTTGTCAGTGACAGGGTAAAAGAAAATGGTACTCAAATGCAGCAAGTACGCATTATTTATAAATTTCTCGGAGATTTGAACTAAAGCTTTACCGCTAACGAAACTAACGGGTCGTTGGTTCGAGTCCAACAGAGGGAGCCAATCACGCATAATCCGAACACAT
>CALMXN010000268.1 GCA_937871145.1 uncultured Clostridia bacterium | reverse complement strand
GTTCTGCGAGTGTAATTTAAATCACCCTTTCCGAATTATCCCTTAAAACCTATTGTCTGTTTTGCGGCTTTCGACTTCTTCTTTACGTCTTTATTCTCAAACGCAACATCATCCAAAGCCGTCACGTTTACATCCTCATCATCGTCAGTTTCTTCAACATCTTCCTTATCGAGAACAATAGCGATTGCTGAACTGTGTGTGACGAACATTACTTTGGCATAAGCGTAATCATCAATCTTATCATAAAGACGACCTGCACTGATTGTACCTTGATAAACTGTATTTGTGCTGTTTGCGACATAACCGATTTTATCAATGAACGGAAGAAAAGCAACGATAGCTTCGTTATCATATTCATTGTCGGGTTCTTTGATGAGCTAAATAACTCTGCCGATTTCAAAAGGTTTCTGACCGTAATAATGATTAAGTCCGGTAATTGTAACGAAATATGTCTTTCCCATAAAGCTACCTCCCATAAAAATATTTTCGGTTTTCTTTACTTCATTATAACATATTTCGTTGTGTCGATTTCAGGACAATGGACAACGATTAGTATTTATCTGCCGAGAAAATCTGCTCTCGGATTATAATCCAAATTATAATCGTAATCTCTGTTGTTCATATCCTGCATTTTTATCAGAAGCATTTGGTGTGGAACATATAGCATACGGGCAATCTGCGCTGTAGTATAATTATCTCGTGCAAGAGAGTCCAGTTCGTCATCGTCGATGAGCATATTCGCCGCAAAAATATTTGCTTCCATTTCAGGCTTCGAGGACATATTGTACAGTCCAAATTCCTGAAACGATTTTGCGGCAAGGTGTCTGTGAAGTAAGTGATGACCGATTTCGTGAAATAGAACAATCTTCTCCATCGTTTCATCAAGAGTATCGCTTAAAGTTATAAATGCACAGCGTTCTACAACGAAGTACATTCCTTTGAGAGAACTAAAATGCTTGTAATCAATTTTTATGCCAAGTATTTCAGCTATATCATACGGATTGCTTGTACGATAACGCTTAATAAGTTTTTGTGTAAATTCAAAAATTCTATCTCTATACATTTCCACACCCCTTTCTCTGTCATTTCATAGATTTATTCGTTTAAATAATAATAGCATATTCCAATGTGTCATTGTCAGCACAACGGAATTACTCTTTATTATTTTTACGATATTTTTTCGGAATATATTTTTTATTAATTATCTTCGCTTCCCAATATGCCTGCTGTATCGCTTCAAGCACAAGAGCCTTGTCCTCCTCGGAAACATCACCGCCAGCAAACAGAGCATTCGCATTGTGTATCAAT
>CALMXN010000267.1 GCA_937871145.1 uncultured Clostridia bacterium | reverse complement strand
ACGCCGTTTCGCAATATTATGAATGAATGGTACGCAAGGGATACAAGCAAAAAAATCAAGTCCACATTCAAGGCAAAAGGAAAATCAGGCAAGCACGTTGCAAGTACAACGCCATACGGCTATCTGAAATCGCCAGACGACCACAACCAATGGATTATTGACGATGAAGCCGCAAAAGTTGTACGCCGTATCTTCTCAATGACTATGGCGGGTTGCGGTCCGTACCAAATTGCACAGACACTTGAAGCCGAAAAGATTGAAATTCCTGCCGTACACCTTGCAAATAACAATGCAGGGCTTCATCAGAACAAGACCTTTGAAAATCCATATCGTTGGTGTTCGTCAACGGTTGCAAGTATTCTGAAAAAGCGTGAGTATCTCGGACACACCGTCAACTTCAAAACGCAAAAGCATTTCAAGGACAAGAAAAGTCATTACGTTTCAGAGGACAACTGGGTTATCTTTGAGAATACGCAAGAACCGATTATCGACCAAGATACCTTTGACAACGTTCAACGTATCAGAGGGAACGCAAGACGTTACCAAGACGGTTGGGGCGAGGCTCACCCATTGACTGGATTACTGTATTGTGCGGATTGTGGCGGTAAGATGTACGTTCACAGGACAAACAACGGAAAACGCATTGCACAGTACACTTGTGCCAATTACAGCAAAATACCTTGTGGTGTTCTCTGCACTTCTCAGCACCGAATAAATGCCGATGTCGTTCTGTCGCTTATCTCTGAAATGCTCAAAGCCATTGCCGAGCAAGCGAACCTTGACCGCAATGCTTTTATGAAGCTTGTGCAGGAGGAACAGGCTAATCAGCTTTCCGATGAAGCGAACAAAGCCAAGTCAAGAATTGAGGTAGCAAAGAAACGAGCCGAGGAGCTTGAAGTGTTGCTATGCCGTATTTACGAGGATAACGTTCTCGGTAAACTTCCCGATGACAGATATACAACTCTGAATATGCAATATACCAAAGAGAAGTATGCTATATCTGATGAAGTCCGTTCTCTTGAAGCTATTATCGCCGATGAAAACGCACACCGCAACTCATCACAGCGTTTTATAGGGTTGATTGACAAGTACGAGAATTATGACACACTCACAACGACTATGATAAACGAGTTTATTGAGAAGATTGTCGTTCACGAGCGTGACCGTAAAGGCAGTGCAGATACGACACAGGAAATTGAGATATACTTCAACTTTATTGGCAGATATGTTCCAATGAATTTTAACGAGGCTGTTGAGCTTACTACGGAAGAACAAGCAGAGCTTAAAAAACGTGAGGAACGCAAGGACAGGCTTCACAGAAATTATCTCAAACGAAAGGAGCAAGGCAAGGAAAAAGAGTATTATGAACGTGCTAAGGCAAAGAAAAAGCAGGCTATGGACGAAAAGAAGAACGAGCTAAGAGCCGAGGATATTGAAAAAGGTATTTTTACACCGAGAAATCAACTTCCGCAGGCAACTCCGACCTATATCGGGACAAGTGCTTAAAAGGTACAAATTCAGAGCGTTCTATTCAAAATCAAAGGCTATAGAGCCTACAATTCAATATTCAAAGCCAGACGGCAGGCAGTTTTATTCAAACAC
>CALMXN010000266.1 GCA_937871145.1 uncultured Clostridia bacterium | reverse complement strand
AGTTCAGACGTGTGCTCTTCCGATCTTCGCAAAGGTAATAATACCTTTCTGATTAAGGGCAACAATGCTCTGAGAAACATTTTCAAGAACAGCATTTAGCTTCTGACGGTCACGTTCAGCCTTATTGATGTATTTGTGTGTGCTTTCATTGAGCTCATTTATTTCATTGAAAATTGTATAGAATTCAGGTTCAGCCGAATCAGTTGCAATCGGGGAGTATCTGTCGCTGTTTAAGCTTTTGAGGCTTGTGCCAACAGCAGATATTTTTCTTGATATATTTTTCGACATTTTATTTGCAAATATAGCAGAAATTATAATTGCAACGAGTAAAGATACTATCAAAGCAGGTATGCTTGAAAGCATATAAGATTTTATATCACGGCTTTTAACAGCAAATCGAACAACAATATTACTTGAGTCTGACAAAGTTGTTCTGACTGCATAATAAGTCATTTTGCACTGAAAGGTTGAAGAATATCTCTCAATTGTCTTTGAATCACCGTTAAGTGCACTCTTTACTTCTTCACGTCCAAGATGATTTTCAAGTTCAGCATTAGTGTCGCTCTCATAAAGCACATTACCGTTTTCAGCAATAAGAGTTATTCTGATTTCGCTGTCCTTATTATAATTCTTTAAAAGCTCAAAATCGGATTTTTCTTTTATAAGGCTTGCAGAAAGTCTAGTTTCATTCTTAAGTAAATTTGAGATATTGTTTCTTCCCTGAACATACATAACAAATATGCTCGAGAAAAACAGAATAGCGGCTGAAAAAACAGTAATTAAAAGCGTTTGGATAAATATTTTCTTTTTCATATTCTAAGCTTCAAAGCGGTATCCGATACCACGCACGGTAACGATACAGTCTTTTCCTCCTGCCTCACGAATTTTATCACGGAGGGATGCCACGTGCATATCCAATGTCCTTGTTTCGCCAATAAACTGCTCGCCCCATACTTCTCTGAAAAGCTCTTCGCGTTTAAAAGTTATACCAGCCTTGCTGATAAGAAGCTTTAAAAGCTTGAATTCTTTTAGTGTAAGTGGCAGAGCGTTATCATTATAGAAAATCTGATACGTATTATTGTCGATAACAAAGCCATTGGCTTTTTCAATATAAATGTTTGAATGACGGAGGTTCGTTTTAACTCTTGCCATAAGTTCAAGGATAGAAAAAGGCTTAGCCATATAGTCATCAGCGCCCTTGTTTAAGCCTTTGACAAAGCTGATTTCGTCTGATTTTGCACTGACTATAATAACAGGAATCCTCTCATCAACTTCTCTTATTTTAGTGAGTATCGTGTATCCATCCATGTCAGGGAGCATAATGTCAAGAATTATCAGGTTTGGCTTTTCTTCATTAAATGCAGAAAAAAAGTCCTTTGCATTGGTGAAAATTCTTATAGAATAGGTGTCCTCAAAAGCACCTTCATAAACCTCACCGATGCCTTCATCATCCTCAACAATAAATATCATTGTGTTTTTCTGTTCCATCAGTATTTAAGATGCACCCCAGTCTCATTATATTTTGTCCACTCGGCAACATTAACAGCGTGATCGCCGATTCGTTCAAGATATTTAGCAAGCATCATTAGCGTAATAGCCTGCTCACCGTTGTTGCTGTCCTTTTTAATTAATTCTATCAGTTCATTCTGAACAGTTATGAAAAGCTTATCCATTTCATCATCAAGAGAAATAACCTCATCAGCAAGCTTTTCATCATTGAGAACAAATGAATTTACACTTTCACGTACCATCTTCTGTGCAAGAGCACCCATAGCCGGGATATGTACAATATTTTTAATGTACTTCTCACCAGGCATATTGAAAACAAGATCGCCGATGTCTGCCGCCTGATCACCAAAACGCTCAATATCGGTAATCATTTTAAGTATGGTAGAAACCTCTCTGAAGTCCTTTGCAACCGGTTGTTGTTTTAAGAGAATCCTCATACATTTCTTTTCAATATCCATCTCATACTCATCAACACGCTTATCGGTGGAAGCAATAAATTTTCCAAGCTCTCTGTCGTGGTTGATTAAAGCAGTAATGGAGTCATCTATCATTTTCTCAGTTAATCTGCACATTTCAACGAGTTCTTCCTTGAGGCTTTCGAGCTCTTCTTCAAAAATTTTTCTTACTGACATATTCTTCTCCTTTGATTATAATATTATTACGCTTAAAAATCAACCGAATCTACCAGTTATATAACGCTCAGTAGCTTCTTTTTTCGGGCTTGTGAAAATATCATCTGTGTCACCATATTCAACAAGATCACCAAGCAGAAAGAACCCTGTTTTATCGGAAATTCTTGTGGCCTGCTGCATATTGTGAGTGACAATAACAATAGTTGTTACTTTTTTAAGTTCACTGCACAACTCCTCAATCTTGGCTGTAGATATAGGGTCAAGAGCTGATGTCGGCTCATCCATAAGAATTATTTTAGGCTTAACTGCCAATGCTCTTGCAATACAGAGTCGCTGCTGTTGTCCGCCGGAAAGTCCAAGAGCAGATTTATCAAGTCTGTCCTTGAGTTCATCCCACATAGCAGCTCCACGCAAAGATTCTTCAACAATTATATCTAGTTCACGACGGTTGTGAATACCAAATGTTCTCGGACCATAAGCAATATTGTCATAAATACTCATAGGGAAGGGATTAGGTCGCTGAAAGACCATACCGACATTCTTGCGGAGTTCATTTACATCAGTCTTGCCGTAAATATCAACATCACCGATTCTGAATTCACCCTCAATGCGACAGCCTTCTATCAGGTCATTCATTCGGTTAAAACACTTAAGAAAAGTTGATTTACCACAGCCTGATGGCCCAATGAATGCTGTAACACTATTTTCAGGAATTTCAATATTTATATCTTTAAGAGCTTGAAAATCACTGTACCATAGGTTAGCATTCTTTACGCTGATATTCTGGCTGAACTCAAGGTCAGGCTGTTTTTCTTTGCTTTTTTGTTTTAACATAAGTATCTCCTTTTAGTTTTCTTCCAAGCTTTGCGGCAATAAATTCTGCCAGAAGATTTAATCCAAGTACAAGCACAATCAGTACAACTGCTGAAGCGTATGCTTCGTTCAGATACCAGCCCTCGCCAGAAAGCTGATAAAGTGCAACAGAAAGGGTAGCACCGCTGTCGGTGAAGCCTTTCGGGTTTGCTGAAATTACCGAGCCTGCTGTATAAAGGAATGGTGCTGACTCGCTGATTACTCTTCCCATACTGAGGATTATTGCTGATACAATCCCAGGCAATGCTGACGGAAGAACAATTTTAATTATTGTTCTCAATTTGCCGGCACCCAGCGCAAAGCTACCCTCACGCATACTGTCTGCAACAGACTTTAGGCTTTCTTCTGTTGAACGCACGATGGTCGGGAGCAACATAATACTTACTGTCAGAGAACCCGCAAGTATTGAGCTTGAGCCACCGAGAATTTTTACAAAAGTAATCATTCCGAATAACCCATAAACTATTGATGGAACACCACTTAAAATATCAATAGCAACTCTGATTATTTTTATAAGGAAGTTACCTTTTTTCGCATATTCATTAAGGAAGATTGCTGTCATAATTCCGATCGGTACTGCAATGAGAAGGCAAAGCGCAACTGCCATAACTGTTGTAATAATAGCAGGGAGAATTGTAATGTTATGGCTTCCGAATTCATACTTGCCGAAAACCAGATCAGGATTTGAAAAAAGCTCTGGACACCCCTTTATGAAAATAAATCCAATTACAAGAATCAATGCAAGCCCTGAGAATACTCCAGCTATGATAGCAGCAATCTTCCCGATAGAAGAAGACTTTGCTCTATAAGCTATAAAGCCAATCGTATCCTTGACTCTCATTGTCTGGATGTGGAATTTTCTGTGTATCCTTGAAAACAGATTATCTTTATCCTTTGACTTACTTTTTCTTACTGCTGACTGAACTGCCTTGCCGGAAACAGTAGTGAAAATGATATTGACAATCAGCACAAAGAGGAGAAGAACAACACCTGTTGCAACAAGTGCCCCCTCCTGAACTTCACCCGCATATCCCATTTCCATAACAATATTTGCAGTCATTACCCTGAAGCTGTTAAATAAACTATTAGGGAAAGTCGGAGCATTTCCAGCAACCATTACTACCGCCATTGTTTCACCGAGTGCTCTGCCTATTCCTAATATCAAAGAGGCTGAAATACCCGACTTTGCCGCAGGCACAACAGTTTTAAAAACTGCCTGTGTGTGATTTGCACCAATAGCCACAGCACCCTCATAGTAGCTTTGTGGTACTGCCTCAAGACTTGTTTTAGAAAGTGAAACCACCGTCGGAAGAATCATTATTCCAAGAATAATTGATGTTGCAAGAAGTCCGCTTCCGTTGTTTGGCGCAATGTTAGCCAGAAGTGGCAGGAGAAATACGATTCCGAAAAACCCGTAAACAACTGACGGAATACCAGCAAGAAGATTTATTACAATAGAAAATATCTTTGTAAGCTTTTTAGGGCAGAAGAATACAAGAAATATTGCTGTAAAGTATCCGAAAACCCCACCGAAAAGTAAAGCTCCGATTGTTGCTGATATTGTTCCGATAACCATAGTGAAAATACCGTATGTACCGGAAAGTGATTGCCCATAGGTATCGAGTCTGTCAGGAGACCATTGATTTCCCAGAAGGAAGTCAAAAAAGCCGATTTTTTTAAATGCAGGAAAGCTTTTTATTATCAGGAAAATAAAAATTGCGGCAACAGCAACGATACATACTGCCGCCATTGTCGCAAATATTGTTTTACCTGCACTTTCTTTGAGTTTGGTTTTAGTCATACAGGTTACTTTCCTTTTACTTTATTTCGCTGAACTTTTTGATTTTACCGGAGAAGATATCATAAAGCTGATTAATGCTAAGGTCGGTTACATCCTTGTTGTCATTGTTGACAATTACAACTACTGCATCGAGGCATACATTAAGGCTTTTTATACCGTCCTGTTTGACTTCAGCAGAAGAAAGACCGATTACATTTCCTGTTGTGTCATTTTCAACAGCTTTTCTGCCCACTGATGAACCTTCAAGCTGAATGTCGAAGATTTCTTCTGCTTTTGCACCGTACATATCTGCATAGGCTTTTGCAGCAGAATTAATGAACTTTTCCATTGATGTTGAACCACGCACGACGATTTTGTCACCAGTCGGCAGAGTAGAAAGCTGTTTGTATTCTCCGACTTCATAACCACGTTTGTCTTTATCAGTGAGGAATATTGTTCCTGCATCAGTTGCGAAAGCTTCTGATTTATTGCTGTAAACATAGTTGATGAAATCCTGTGCTCTTGCCGTTAGCTTTGCTTTCTCATTTGTCATTACAACAAACGGACGCTGAATTTTATAATTGCCATTAAGAACATTTTCTTTAGTTGCTTCAACACCATCAACCTTGAGAACCTTGATTGTGTCGTTTACTGAACCGAGGGATATGTATCCGATCGAATTTTTATCATTTGCTACTGATGAAAGAACATTACCTGTCTTTGTCTGTTGGATTGAATCCTTTGTTGTGTTATAAACCTTTTTGCCACTTGAATTCTTTTCTTCAAGGAAATGCTTTCCGTCTGTGACAACTTTATCAAATGCTTCTCTTGTTCCGCTTCCTTGCTCACGGACAACTACTGAAATATTTTTTTCAGCTTTATTACAACCTGTGAGTCCTCCCACCATGCCAATAAGACATACAGCTGAAATTAATCCTGTTAAAACCCTGTTACTTCTTTTATTCATTTACATTCATCCTTTCATATCGTATGACCTTATTATATATAACCAGAAAAATGTAAACTATCATACAAACGTCTGAGAAATGTAAAGTTCTTGTAAAGTGCAAAGTTTTTGTAATTTTACATTGGATTTATAAAATGCAACGATGCTTTACACAACAAAAAGGTTGATTTAAATGCTCCACAAAGTATGATTTTTGTAATTATTACAATATTATGACAAAATATTGACACCTAAAAATAATATGTTATAATATAGAAAATAATTAATTTAGGAGTGACATAATGAAAAAGTTATTAGC
>CALMXN010000265.1 GCA_937871145.1 uncultured Clostridia bacterium | reverse complement strand
ATTGTAATATAATATGAAATAATGTAAAAATATATCCTTGAATATTTGTATGTTTAATGATAGAATACTATCATAACAATAATTAATTATCTTGATGCTTTTTAGGAGGAAATTATATGACCGTTTCTGATATTAAAAAACTGCTTGATGCAAAAGTTCTCTGCTGTGAAGAAAATCTTTCAAGAGAAGTACATACTGCCTGTGGTTCCGACATGATGAGTGATGTTCTTGCTTTTGTAAAGGATCAGTCAGTCCTCCTTACAGGACTTTGCAATCCTCAGGTTATCCGTACCGCTGAAATGATGGATATGGTATGTATCTGCTTTGTAAGGGGAAAAATGCCTGATGAAGGTATGATTGAGCTTGCAAAGGACAGAGGCATTGTTCTTCTTGCTACTGATATGCGAATGTTCCCAGCGTGCGGTATTCTATACGAAAATGGTCTGCATGGGGGTGCTTGTAATTGAGCAATTCTATACATCTTACATATAATATTTCAGACGAAGACTTTACCCGTGCCGGTGAAGCTTCAAGCGATCTGAAATCAAAGCTTAAACAAATGGGGGTACCCCCGGAAGCAATCAGAAAGGTTGCTATAGCTATGTATGAGGGCGAAATCAATATGGTCATCCATGCAAACGGTGGAACTATTGATGTTGAAATCACCCCTGAAGAAGTTGTTATGGTACTAAAAGACTCTGGTCCTGGTATCGCTGATGTCTCAAAAGCTATGCAGGCTGGCTGGTCAACCGCCAATGAAAATGTCCGTTCACTTGGATTTGGCGCAGGTATGGGATTGCCGAATATGGATAAGTATTCCGATGAAATGTCCATCGACACAAAACTCGGAGTCGGCACTACTGTAACAATGAAGGTTAAAATAAACTAAAGGAAATATACCTATGACTTATTATGTTGTTGACGCGTTTACAGATAAAATATTTTCTGGCAACCCTGCGGGAGTGTGCATTCTCGACAATGAACTCGACGAAAAGCTTATGCAGAAAATTGCTACTGAAAACAATCTTTCAGAAACTGCTTTTGCAGTAAAATCCAATAAAGGCTATAATCTGAGGTGGTTTACCCCTGAATGTGAGATTGACCTTTGCGGTCACGCAACTCTCGCAGCTGCTTTTATTCTTATGAATTATGTTGACAAGCGCCTATCTGAAATTTCATTTTCAACTAAAAGTGGAATACTTGGCGTTAAAAAGGAAGGCGAATTCTTCACAATGAACTTTCCTTCAAGAATGCCGATAGAATGTGATATTCCTTCTGGACTTGAAAAAGCGCTTGGTACTGAGATTATCAAAGCGTGGAAT
>CALMXN010000264.1 GCA_937871145.1 uncultured Clostridia bacterium | reverse complement strand
CAATTGTAATAACTCCCCGATCTGTTAATATGTTGACTTTATCACTTTAAAGTGATAATATTAAGGAGGACCAATTAATGTCACGGATTGACGAGTCAAATGTAAATTTAAGTGCAACTTTAGACTCTAAAAAATGCACTTACCTTTGCACAAAAGCTGGTTTTTCCCCTTTTTAAGATGCGGTTAGTTTTACACAAAGTAAGCGTTTATGCCGCGAAAGCTATTGACAATGAGTGGAAGTGTGGTAGGCTGGAAGCAAGGCAGCAGAGCCCTCAGGCGTGTGCTGCCGCAGCTGCCTGAATACCATGCTTCCAGAGGCTCATTGTCAATAGACCGTGGAATAAATGTGGTTGAATTTTCAGTTATATATTAATCCTGTATAATTACATTGGTCAGAAAATGTAGATTACAGGAGGTAACCATGAAGAAATACAATCATATGGCGCTTGAAGAACGTTGCCAAATAGAAAGATATCTAACATTCGGATGCAGCTTCAAAGAAATTGCAAAGATACTTGATCGCAATCCATCGACAATAGCAAGAGAAATCAAGAACCATCGAACATTTATCACGCCCAAATCATCGCCATGTGCTAATTATTCAACTTGTCAGCAGCGAAAAATATGCGGCGAAAAGTATTGTATGAAACCGTGTAAAAACTGTGAGGATGTCAATTGCCGAGAAGTCTGTAAGGCATACATGCCACATTATTGCCCGAAGCTGGACAAAGCCCCTTATGTGTGCAATAACTGCTCAAATCAGGACTTTTGCAGTCGTGTCCATGCATATTATCATGCCCACAAGGCAAATAATCAATATATATCTGGCTTGTCCTCATCAAGGAAGTCACTGCATGTTGATGAGAGAAAAGCTAAAGAACTAGATAAATTGATTTCTCCGCTTATTAAAAAAGGGCAGTCAATAAGTCATATTTTTTCAACGCACAAAAAAGAAATCGCGCTTTCACGGAAAACAATTTACAACTACATTGATCGCTGTGTTTTTGAAGCAAGAAACATTGATTTACCCAGAAAGGTACGTTACAAAAAACGTAAAACAAAACCGTGCGCCCCTTATCCTTACAAGTATCGTGAAGGGCGTACATATGAAGACTTTCAGACTTTTATGGAGCAGCACCCCGAACTTGATTTCGTCGAAATGGACACAGTCAAAGGCAGCCGAGAAAAAGGTAAAGTTCTGCTTACAATGATTTTTGCAAGGTACGATTTCATGCTTATTTTTCTGCTTGACAGTGCTTCTCAGGAATGTGTACAGGAGATTTTTGATTTTCTTCTGAAGGCTCTTGGATTGACTGTTTTTAGAAGGCTTTTCCCGGTTATTTTGACCGACAACGGCGGTGAATTCAAAAATCCTGAAGCTTTGGAAAAAACTCAACATGGCTCACCATGCACACGCATTTTTTACTGCAATCCCATGGCTTCATGGCAGAAGCCGCATATTGAACGCAATCATGAATTTATCCGCTGTGTTTTGCCAAAAGGGAAGTCGTTTGATAACTTATCTCAAACGGATATTACTCTTCTTGCAAATCATATCAACAGTCTAACGAGAGGCAGTCTTGATAGCAAATCCCCATTTACTGCAGCAAAAGATTTTCTGGGGCCTAAAACTAGGTTTGTTCTAGGTCTGAAGCTGATTAAACCTGATGATGTCTTTCTAAAGCCTGCACTCTTAAACAGGTAGAGATATTATTACTGTCGTTTTATATCATAAATCATGGGGTTGCACTTACTTTTACACGGAAATTTGCCAACCTCTGCATTGCTATGCAAAAATTATCGGCTTTTGACTTGATTTTGCTATGTTTTCATCATTATATCGACTGGAAATCAATAATTTTATAATTTATGATGTCATTTTTGGCTCAGGGGTTGCACTTAGTTTTTCATTTGACCTTAGTAATTTGTTACAACAATATGCTTTGATTCTGATTTAAATCTATTACGAATATTTACAGCATAAGATTTTAGGTATTCATCCTTAATCAAGTCACCATAAAGTTCTTCAGTTAATTCAGTCTTACCAATAATCATTAATGCTTTGCAACTAAGATTCCTAAAATCAGATGCTAATCTCCGATGTTCTCGTTCATCAAAACCATTTATAGCTTCAATGTTTCCATAATCATTAAAAATACAATCATACGGTGGATCTAAAAACATAAAATCCTTTTCTGTTGCCATCTCAAATATCCTAGAGTAATCGCCAACACATATTTGCGTTTTTTGTAATAATTTTTGATGTTCTGATGTAATTAGTTTGGTGTTAAAATTTTGATACCGTCCAAAAGGGACATTATATTCGCCCTGTGAATTATATCTAATCATTCCTGAATATGCCGTTTTATTAATAAAAAAGTATATAACAGACTCCAAATATTTTGAATTTACTTTATGATTAAACATATCTCTAATCAAATAATATAATACTTCATTTTTATTTTCAACACGTTCATTAGGTTTTTGCTTTTTTAATTGAGAATATTCATATTGATTTGATTCATAAATTGCTTGCAGCTCATCCAATTGAGAACGAACTGTATCATAATATTTCTGTATTTCACTATAAAACTCAATTAATCTTACATTTACATCATTAATAATAGCTTTTTTAGGTTGAAGATGAAAATATACAGCTCCACCCCCAAAAAAGGGTTCTATGTACTTATCATAATTTGATGGAATATATTTCTCAAATGATGATATCTCCTTTGATTTACCACCACGATATTTTAAAATCGGCTTCATCACCATTCTCCTTATCTTAAACGGATATAAAATACCCTATTATATTATATCATATTATAGTTTCTTTTTCAACCTGATTTTCTAGCATAGTTTCTCATTTTATTATGTTCTAGAATCAAAACCTTACTTGTATCATTCCACCTGATACAAACATTGTTTGCCTCAGCTCAATCATATAAAAGTCCTGACCTGAAGCATATAATATATTCATCAGCTATTTTAAACAATTAATACCAAACCAACGCCCTGTAACCAATCCTTACGTGGTATCTGAGCTAAATGAAAACAGCACAGACTTTCTCATGGTTCATCTGTGCTTTTCTATGCACTGATATGCAAGCCTGTTTCTCAATCACGAGAAGCAGGCTATTTTTTTGTCTCTCTTTACGAGAGTAGTTGAAATTTTATCAATTATGTTATAAAAATCATTCCTATCTTTATGCATCTGTACAAACTTTCAAATTCACTACTAAAAAACAGCCTCTGACTGTCCTTAAGTTATGAGAGTGCAAAACATACAAGCAATTATCATAATCTATGTTCATTTTTATGCAATTAAGAGAACCTACAAAAAACTTTTTGAAATTGACCATAAAAAACGCAATATTTTGTCCTAACGAGTGAAGAGGCACAATCTTTATAAAGTTTCAACAAGAAATTAAGCATGTTTTATGCAGTCTTACAAAGTTACAAAAAGACAGCTCAAATAATTCACATTTTAAGCTGATTTTGTAGGTACTTATGAGAAACGCTTTTTCAATGCTCTCTCAAAATAAAATTACAGGAGGCTAAACAAATGACAATCAAACAAAAACAGGAGCTTATCGCAGAGGTAGTCACACTCTTACAGGCAAAGCTTGAGGCTGATACTGTTCAGCCTGCACCGGTTCAAAACGCTCCACAGAAAGTTGAAATGCTCACCATTAAGGAATGCACTGAGGAAATCAAAGGCTTGTCCGAGCATACCATTCGCCAGCTGATAGCACAGGACAAGCTCCCTTACATTCGTACTGGGCAAGGTAAAAAAGGAAAGATATTAATTTCAAAGAATGCATTAATCTCATACTTTGGAGGTGCTGCATGACAATCTTTGAACAAGTAAAATCAGAGCCTACCATACCGCAAGGTAATGAATATTATTCAGCACCTTTATGGCTTGGTGAGAAAAACAGTATAAATGAAGTTATCTTCTGTGAAGAATTCGTTTCAAAAAGACCACTTAAATGTATTAACGGAAAGTTTTACGGCGTTGACGGTGAGATTTCAGACAACGTTATTAATTATCAAATAGCAATGAAGCTGACCGAATTCATTACAAGCAATATTTCAAGGAAGGTAAACAATCTTTTTGAGGCACTTAAGCTTTACTGTTACAGCGAACCACTTGAAGTAAAACAGGACGAAATTCATCTTCTTAACGGTGTCCTAAAAACAGACGGCACGTTCATTGAGGGTAAGCAATTCTGTACCAATCGTCTTAATATTGAGTATCACCCTGAAATCAGAAATGGTGTATATTATCCAACAAATTTTTTGACGTTCTTAATGGACTTGCTTGATATGGACGATATTGTTACTTTGCAGGAGTTTATGGGTTACTGTTTGATACCGTCAACAAAAGCACAAGCAATGATGTTCATTATCGGAAACGGCGGTGAGGGTAAAAGTCGTATCGGCATTATCATGAAGGAAA
>CALMXN010000263.1 GCA_937871145.1 uncultured Clostridia bacterium | reverse complement strand
CACCCATGGTCACGAGGACCACATCCGTGCTATTCCTTATCTTTTAAAGAAAATTAATGTTCCTGTCTACGGAACAAGACTTACAATCGGTCTTGTTGAGGGCAAATTAAAGGAGCATAACATTCTTGCATCCGCACAGCTTAATGTAATAACACCACGCCAGACAGTAAAAATGGGCTGTATGGCTGTTGAATTTATAAGAGTAAATCACTCAATTCCTGATGCTGTTGGAATAGAATATATTAGATGGTGGAATGTTCATACACCTGCTGGTGTAGTTATTCATACAGGTGACTTTAAGGTTGACTATACACCTATTGAGGGCGGAATTATTGACCTCGCAAGATTTTCAGAGCTTGGTAACAAGGGCGTTCTTGCACTTATGTCTGATTCCACCAACTCTGAAAGAAAAGGCTTCACAATGAGTGAAAGCAAGGTTGGTGAGTCTTTTGAAAGATTATTCCTTCAGGCAGAGGGCAAACGTATTATCATTGCTTCCTTTGCTTCAAATATACACAGAGTTCAGCAGATTATCGACAATGCAGTGAAGTTTGACCGAAAGGTTGCGGTTTTCGGAAGAAGTATGGTCAATGTAATGAGCAAGGCAATAGAGCTTGGCTATCTTGATGCTCCTGAGGGCTTGATTATTGACATTGACACTATGAACCGCTATCCTTCTGAAAAGGTTGTTCTTATAACAACAGGCAGTCAGGGTGAACCAATGTCAGCCTTGACAAGAATGGCAATGAACGACCATAAGAAGGTAACCATAACCGCACACGATTTCATTATCATTTCAGCAACACCTATCCCAGGTAATGAAAAGCTGGTTACAAAGGTTGTAAACGAGCTTATGAAGTCGGGCGCTCACGTTATTTATGAGAGTATGTATGACGTTCACGTTTCAGGACATGCCTGTCAGGAAGAGCAGAAGCTATTGTTATCACTTACAAAGCCAAAGTTCTTCATCCCTGTCCACGGTGAGTATAAGCATCTTAAGCGTCACGCAATGACGGCAATGGAAATGGGTATCCCTGAAGAAAATATAGTTATCGGTGAAATTGGTAACGTCATTGAAATTGACGGAGTTGAAATAAAAATCACTGGTCAGGTTCCTGCTGGAAGAGTTCTTGTTGACGGGCTTGGTGTCGGTGATGTCGGTGCTATCGTTCTTCGTGACAGAAAGCATCTTGCACAGGACGGACTTATCATTGTTGTTGCAACAATAGAAAGCGAAAGCGGAACAATTCTTGCTGGGCCAGATGTTGTGTCAAGAGGATTTGTTTATGTAAGAGAAAGCGAAGAGCTCATCGAACAGGCAAAGAACCTTATGATGAAGGTTCTTCAAAACTGCATTGACAATGATATCCGCGAGTGGAATACAATAAAAACAAAAATGAAGGACGCTTTGTCAGATTATATCTATTTAAAGACAAAGAGATCCCCGATGATACTTCCTATTATTATGGAAGTATAATAAAGGCGGCGTAATGCCGTCCTACATATCAATTGATTAACAGGTGGTGAAAAGATTGAAGAGAAATAACGGATTTATCTTAAAGCTCACAGTATTTCTGTTGGCATTATGCTCAATGGCAGCTTCTCTGCTATTGGTCAAAAAGGATGACAACAAAAGCTGGCTCTTTTTTGCCGTTACCTGTGTAATTTCATTGGTACTCCTTATTGAAATTTTTGTAGTATCAAGGAATGTCAGCAGATACATATTCAAAATGGATAAGGATATAGCTCTGATACAGAAAGAATCCCTTTATTATTTCCCTGCACCTACTATAATTATTGATGAAAACAGCGTTATTGTCTGGTACAACAAGCTTTTTGAGGAAAGAGTCTTTACCGATAAGGAAGCTTACGGGCAAAAGCTTACCACATTGCTTAATGTGGATATAAACAGAATTTATACAAAGAATGGCGCTGTTTTAAAACACGACGGAAGATATTACAGAGTAATCGGAACACGTTCACAGGATCCTGAACTTAATTTATCAATGGTTTACTTTGAGGATATTTCACAGTTCAAGGCTTTGGAATATGAGCATTTCAATTCCCGTCCATGCGTTGTTCTCCTTATGATTGACAACTACGAAGATATGCTCTCTAATGTAAAAGAGAGTGAAAAGGCACACATTCTTGTTCAGATTGAAACCCTTCTTGAAAAGTTTATGGAGCCTACAACAGGTATATTAAGACGTAATTCAAGCGATAAGTTCGTCGCTGTCATTGAAGAAAGACACATTCAGGAAATGATAGAGAAACGTTTTGATATTCTTGATAAAGCAAGACTGATTATGGTCAATGAACGCCTCAGCGTTACACTTTCAATGGGTGTCGGACGTGGGGGAGAAACCCTTTCAGAAAGTGAGCTTTTTGCAAAGCAGGCACTTGATATGTCACTTGGAAGAGGCGGCGACCAGTGTTCAGTAAAAACCGCAACAGGATTTGAATTCTTTGGTGGTGTTTCAAAGGGAATAGAAAAACACACTAAAGTCAAGACAAGAATTATTGCTACTGCTCTTGCAGAGCTTATTGAAGGAAACGAAAAGATATTCATTATGGGGCACCGCTTCGGCGACCTTGATAGTGCTGGTTCATCAGTCGGATTATGTGGCGCAATCAGAAAGCTTGGGAAGGAATCCTATGTTGTCATTGACCCTCATAAGAATCTTGCAAAACAGCTTATAAATCACATAAAAGAAAATGACATAAAGGATATGTTCCTTTCCCCTGAAGAAGCCTTGAATCATATCGGCGAAAAGACACTTCTCATTATAGTGGATACACATAACCCTGATTTTGTTGACAGCAAGGAGCTTTACGAAAAATGCAAGCACGTTGTTGTCATTGACCACCACAGAAAGATGGTGAACTTCATTGACAAGGCTGTAATTTTCTATCATGAGCCTTATGCTTCTTCAACATCAGAAATGGTAACAGAGCTTATCCAGTATTTCGGCGATAACCTTAAAATATCTGCTCCTGAGGCAGAAGCATTGCTCGCCGGAATAATGCTTGATACAAAGAATTTTGTAATGAGAACAGGTGTAAGAACCTTTGAAGCAGCAGCATTCCTAAGGAAGCTTGGCGCAGATACAGTTGCTGTAAGAAATCTATTCTCAAGCTCAATTGAAACCTATCAGCAGAAGAGCAGACTTGTCGCAAATGCTGAGCTTTATCATAATTGTGCAATTGCAACAAGTGATATAAAAACTGAAGAAATCAGAATGGCTGCTCCGCAGGCAGCAGATGAACTACTCGGTATCAGTGGAGTATCCGCTTCATTCGTTCTATTTGACTTGAATAACGTTGTTAATATTTCAGCAAGAAGTCTTGGGAATTTCAATGTTCAGGTTATTATGGAAAAGCTCGGTGGTGGCGGTCATCAGACAATGGCTGGCGTTCAGCTTGAGGGCGTAGGCCTTGAAAGTGCAAGACAAAGTCTTTGTGAAGCTATTGACGAATTTATTCAGGAACAGAATAAAACAAATAAATAATCGGAGGATTAATTGATGAAAGTTATTTTATTAAAAGACGTTAAAGGTTCCGGAAAAGCCGGAGATGTAATAAATGTAGCAGACGGCTACGCAAGGAACTTCCTTATTGCAAAGGGTTCTGCTATTGAAGCAACACAGAAAAACCTCAATGACCTTCAGGGCAAAAAGGATTCTGAAAATCACAAATTAGAAGTTGAAAAACAACAGGCTCAGGATACTGCAAAAATCCTTAACGGAAAAGAAGTTATTGCAAAAGCAAAAGCAGGCACAGGCGGAAGATTGTTCGGTGCAATTACTACAGGAACAATTGCAGACCTTATCGAAGCACAGTACAAGTGCAAGATTGATAAAAAGAAAATCGTGCTTAATTCTGAACTTAAGGCGTTCGGTGATTATAATGCTGAAATCAAGCTTGGTCACGGCGTAACAGCTTCAATGAAGATAAAAGTAATCGAAGAATAATATATCAGCTTATCCCTTTTAAAAAGGGATAGGCTTTTGTTACTCAATAGTGAATTTATAAAAGTTGTATCAGAGGTGAAAATATGGAACTTACAAATACAATTGAAAATTTTATTGGAAAAGACCTGCCTTATAATCTTGAAGCCGAGCAGACTGTTCTTGGCGCATTGCTTTTGGATTCATCAGCACTTTCAACTGTTATGGATTACTTAAAGCCGGAATCTTTCTATCGCCAGCAGCATAGAGAAATCTTTTCAATAATCGTTCGAATGTTCTCAAACGGACAGAATGCTGATATCATTACTGTTATGAATGAAGCTGTTGCAATGGGCGTTTTTGAAACAACCGCAATGGCAAAAACCTACCTTAAGGGCATAATGGAAAATGTCCCTTCTGTTTCAAATATTGAAAGCTACTGCAAGATTGTTGAAGATAAGTTCTATTCACGCGCACTGATAAGTGCTTCAAGAGAAATCATTGATCTTGCTACCGATGGTGCAACCGACGCAAAAACCCTGCTCGACAGTGCCGAGCAGAAAATCTATGACATAAGACAGGGCAATGATACAAAGGGACTTGCCCGAATTGATGAAGTTGTAATTGAAGTTTATGACAAGCTTCAGAAAATTACCGGTCCTGATAAGGAAAAATATCTTGGCGCAAAGTCAGGTTTTACTGAGCTTGATGCAATCACAACAGGTCTTAACAACACTGACCTTTTGATTATTGCGGCACGTCCTGGTATGGGTAAAACATCATTTGCTCTTAATATAGCAACAAACCTTGCAAGAAAAACAGACAAGCAGGTTGTTTTATTTTCACTCGAAATGGGTAAGGAACAGCTTGTTCAGAGAATGCTTTCATCCGAAGCACTCGTAAACAGTAATTCCCTCAGAACAGGCAGATTGTCACCTGACGACTGGACAAAGCTTGCTCTTGGGGCTGAGGCTTTATCAAAAATGCCTATCTTTATGGATGATGCTGGTGGAATTACAGTTCCGCAGATGAAGGCAAAGCTAAGACGAATGAAGAATTTAGGGCTTGTAGTTATCGACTACCTTCAGCTTATGGAAGGTTCAAAAAAGAACTCAAACCGTGTTAATGAAATTTCAGAAATTACCCGTCAGCTGAAGCTTATGGCAAAGGAACTTAAAGTTCCTATAATTACATTATCACAGCTAAACCGTGGAGCTGAAGGACGTGTTGACCATAGACCGCTTCTTTCAGACCTTCGTGAATCAGGTTCTATTGAGCAGGATGCCGACATTATCTTGTTCTTATATCGTGAGGGCTATTACGATAAGGAAAGTGCCGACCAGAGCATATCAGAATGTATTGTATCAAAAAACCGTCACGGTGAAACCGGTACAGTGAAGCTTGTATGGAATGGCGAATTCACATTATTCCGTAATCTTGAGGGATACAGAAATGAAGAGTAAAGTCATTAATGCTATTGAAGACTTTAATATGGCTGAAAGTGGGCAGGATATTCTTGTCGGACTTTCAGGCGGTGCAGACAGCGTTGCTCTTTTGCTTGTATTAAAAGAACTCGGCTATAATGTTTCGGCCTGTCATATCAATCATCAGCTTCGTGGTGAGGAAAGTGACAGGGATGAAAACTTCTGTATTGACTTATGTAAAAGGCTGAATATTAAACTTTATGTCGAAAAATTAGATGTTATTACTTATTGTAGTGAAAATAAGCTTGGGACAGAAGAGGGAGCAAGAGAACTCCGCTATCAGACTTTTTTAAAATACTGCAATGAAGGAAGTATTGCTACTGCTCATACAGCTTCCGATAATATCGAAACTGTTCTGATTAACTTCACTAGAGGAAGCGCACTTAAGGGCTTATGTGGAATTCCTCCTGTCAGGGATAATATCATCCGTCCTCTTATTTACTGCACAAGGGAAGATGTTGAGGAATACCTCAAGGAAAAAGAACAGACCTTTGTGACAGACAGCACAAATCTAACCTGTGATTACACAAGGAATAAAATCCGTCACGAGGTTATTCCGATATTGCGTGAAATAAATCCGTCACTTGAAAAAAGCTTTATAAGAACAAATCATTGTCTGACTGCTGATTATAGCTTCCTTGAGGAATTGTCAGACTGTATGCTTGATCAGGTAAGAATATCCGAAAACACATATGATGCAAGAATTCTTGAAAGTATGGATACTGCATTGTCAACAAGATGCATAGCAGAGATTTTAAAGAGCAATAATTTAGAGTGTCGCTATGATAAGGTAAAAGAAATTTCATCTATAATCAAGGATGGGGGCAAAATTAATCTTTCGGGTGACGTTTATGCTGAGTCCAAATCGGGAAAACTTAAAATATATGTCTATTCACAGACAGATAGCAAGGAATTTGAATGTCCTATAACACTTGATAAGGAAATACAGTTCTTTGAAAAGAAAATATTACTCACAAAGACAAATGTGAATTTGTTTAACGAGGTGACAAACGTTAATAAAAAGTTTGCAATTAGCATACTTGATTATGATAAAATACAAGATAAAGCTATTGTCAGAAACCGAAGAAACGGTGACAGAATCCGACTTGCAGGACGTGCACATTCTTCCTCTGTCAAGAAGCTTTTCAATACTGATATTCCACTTAAAAAACGTGGTGATATTATTTTCCTTGCTGATGAAAAAGGGGTTATTTTCATTGAAGGATATGGTGTTTCTGAAAGTGTAAAAGTGGATAAAAACACAACAAACATTTTAGTAATTAACATACTTGAAGGGAATGTATAAATTGGATAACATTCGTGAACTTATATCAGAACAGGAAGTTGCAAAAAAAGTTTCCGAGCTTGGTGCAAAAATCACTGAGGATTACAAGGGTAAGGAAATTATTCTTATAGGAGTTTTAAAGGGCGCTTTTATTTTTCTTTCTGACCTTGCAAGAGCAATAGACCTACCTTGTCAGATTGAATTTATGCAGGCTCAGAGTTATAGCGGAGTAACAAGCACTGGAATTGTCAATATTACAAGGGATATTGAAGTTGACATTAAAGGCAAGGACATCATTGTGGTTGAGGATATCCTTGATACTGGCAGAACTCTTTATGCTATCTGTGAAACATTGCGGGCAAAGGATGCCTCTTCTGTAAAAGTCTGCGCATTTTTGGATAAGCCATCACGCAGAGTGGTGGACATAAAAGCTGATTATAGTTGCTATGAGATACCTGACAATTTTGTTGTTGGTTATGGACTTGACTATGATGAGAAGTATAGAAACCTTCCTTACATAGGATTGGTTGAACAGAATTAATCTGCAAAGAGAATAGGAGCTGAATTATTTGACACCCAAAAAGAGTAGTAAAGGTTTTCTGGTTTATTTTGTTATTGCACTTATGATAATAATGACACTCGTTATGTTGCTGAATAAGGATCCTGCGAAATCAAAGGATGTTGATTACGGAACAATAATGGGCTATTTCGATAATCTTGAGGTAGAAAAATATACCCTTGACCTTGGCACAGGTAAGTTGACAATCAATGTAAAGGGTCAAAAGGAACACAGGTAAGTTGACAATCAATGTAAAGGGTCAAAAGGAAGAAATTAATTATAAGGTTCCAAGTGTTGTGCTTTTCAAGCAGGAACTTTTTAATGATAATTACAATTATCGTCAGGTTTACAATAAGGCAAACCCTAAGAACCCACTTGTTTATAAGGAAAAGGAACCTCAGGATAATAGCTTTTTACTTAATATGATCCCGACAATCATTCTACTTGGAGTAATGATTTTCTTCTTTATTTATACAATAAAGCAGGCTGGCGGTGGCGGAAAAATCGGCCAGTTCGGGAAATCCAATGCGAAGAATCATCTTAACAAGATCGGAAGAGCACACGTCTGAACTCCAGTCACATTAC
>CALMXN010000262.1 GCA_937871145.1 uncultured Clostridia bacterium | reverse complement strand
CCTACACGACGCTCTTCCGATCTATATATCCTTGTATATCCTTGTTGAGTGGATTGTTTGCAAATAAGATATCGTCTTCATATGAGAATTTAATCATTCTTGAATTATCTCTTGAAACCGCAAGAACAGGTTCAGTATAATATGCTATTTCTGCACTGACATTCTTTATTTTCCAGTCAAGCTCAAGAGAAATCTTTTTTGCCATACCTTTTTGTGAAACAGATACTGTTACCTTACTTTTAAAGTATTTACATCCACCGTAATATACTGCTTTATCAGGCGAAAACTCAACAGTTGAGCCTTTAATAACATCATAATATTCATTGCTTATTTTTACTATAAGAAGTTCGCCTCTGTTATCTGTTCGAGTATCATTTTCCCATGGTGTGAGCTTGTTTTCTCTTGAATTAATTGCATAAGTGCATCCAAGTGAGTTATTAGATAACAGCGTTCCAAATACAGGATTAGCAAGAATATTACACCAAGGCACCTTAGTTTCGTTATTAATGACATATGAACCTTGATTAAATCCACCATTTTCTAACGGGAATTCAATTTGTATATTCTGCTTTTCCATTGGAATAAAATCAATAGGTTCAAAGGCAGGTAGTGGTGGATAAATTCTCACCATTGAAAGTGGCGCAACATGAACAGCAACAGCATTCAGGAGGTTTATAATATCTTTGTCTACATTAAATGTGTCGATCAGGTGTATTCCACCATTAACAGATAAGCTATCTGTTAATCTTTCTTCATGAATAACATCTGTGAGCATATTGGATATCTGCCTGTCATATTCGCCTTTATCGCTAAAAGTAATTACAAGATCAAATTTTATTCCGCAAAGCTTAAGGATGTTATGGCATCTTACATATCCTGTTATTCTTTCTGTTACATTGACGCTATCGATGTTTACAAGAACCAAAGGTAAATCTCCCGATATACTCAGGCCCCATAGTGAGCTTAAAGGCAGGGTGTTGTTTTCAATGGAATTTATAATTTCCTTGCAATCATATTTTTTGAACATTAATTGAGGGAGGATAGTGTTAACAAGACGCCCTTCAATTGATGATGATAATGTTAATGAAGAAGGAATTGTATATATAACCTTACTGTATCTTAGTTGAGAAATATTTGCGAGTAAATCTTCTTTTTTAAGTGCGGTCAGAATGAAAAGATTTAATTCTGACTGTTCATTTGGCTTAAGTGAAATATTTGTTTTAATAAAAATTGCCGGATCAGGAATACGGTTGTAAGTCGGAATAAAGTTTTCCTTATTATAAAAAATATTTGATATGCTGCTTGCTACTGGAATTAATTCCTCCCTTGAAAGATTACAATTTAATTCTATATCCTCAAGGAAACCAACTGCACAATAAACCTCATCGTCGTTGTGTCTGCTTTTTCTTGAAATAATAATAGTTTTCAGTTCAATATCATAAATAACTTTAAGGAAAAGCTTACTGAATGCAGGGTGGGCAGCATTATCAGCAAAGTTTGAAAGCACTGGTTGAATATAGCTCAACAAATTTATTGATTTATTCTCAGCAGAAGTGTTTTTTATAGCGAACTGTCTTATTTCACAAGGCAGACTATTGTGAAGATGAACCTTCATACCAATCTGTAGCTTATCAGTATTCCTGAAGTATGAAACTGTATTATCGTTGAATTCAACTGACAATTCTTCATGATTTTTATATTCCGGCAGATATGTCAGACAGTAATGCTTGCTATCTTCGGAAACTGCAAAATAACATCCTTCGGGACGTCTCAGTACATCAGTTGTACGTTGATATACATCCTTTCCCTGATACATTGCAATAGAAATTCCTGTATCAGTCAGGATAAGTGTATATTCGCCATTACAAAGAAGCTTGACATTTGGTTGCGATGGTTGCATTGACTCAAAATACAGCTTTTCTGTTTCCTTTGGTTTCACTCGTTGAGTTTCAGGTTTTTTATAAATATCTTCAAAAACTATTGCTCCTGAAATTATTTTTTCCTGAAGAAGTTCATCTGCATTCTTCATATGCTTGTCCTTTATAAACCTATTTTTAATCCGATTGTCTTGAAGAGTATTTGAAATTGAAACAATACTCATACCAACATGATGTGCCATATAGCTTTTTATTATTGAGCCACTTGAAAGTCCTCTTGAATTAGTGAAATCAATAGCTTCATAAAAGCCATAATTCCCATACATACCGTATTTTTTTAACTTTTCAAGATTCTGAAAAGCTGAATTAAAATCATATTCAAGTACAAGATATGTTGAATATGGTGAAACTACAAGTTCATTATCAAGTCCGCGTTTCAGTCCGGTTTTTTGAACGCCATGTGCTTTATACTGATAATTAAGCGCATTATCAAAAGCAAAATACCCACTTTCAGAAATTCCAAAAGGAACATTGTTGTCTTTTCCTCGCTTTTTCTGACAGTTAATGCAGTATCGTAAGCCTTCGTATGAAAGT
>CALMXN010000261.1 GCA_937871145.1 uncultured Clostridia bacterium | reverse complement strand
AGACGTGCTTCAACAACTCCGCTTGTATATCAGTCATTTGACTGGGCACATGGAACATACATTGGTTCAGCTGTTTCTTCTGAAACAACAGCAGCTGCAACTGGTGCTGTAGGTGTTCTCCGTCATGACCCAATGGCTATGAAGCCATTCATCGGTTACAATGTTGGTGACTACTGGGCACACTGGCTCGAAATGGGCGAAAAGCTTGGCGACAAGGCTCCTAAGATCTTTAATGTTAACTGGTTCAAGCAGGACGAAGACGGAAACTTCATCTGGCCTGGATTCGGCGATAATATGAGAGTTCTTGACTGGATTATCAAGCGTTGCGACGGTACAGCTGATGCTGATGAAACTGCAATTGGCTACCTTCCAAAGAAGGAAGACCTGAACCTTGAAGGTCTTGAGGATGAAGTTACTCCTGAAATCCTTGATATGCTTCTTGCTGTTGATAAGAGTCTCTGGTCTAAGGAAATTGCAGAAATGCGTAGATATTATAAGGAAGACATCGCTGAAAAGGGCGGTCACGTTCCTGCAGCTCTTTGGGAGCAGCTTGATAAGATCGAAGCAAGACTTGCTAAGTAATAAACAATCAATAAAAACTTCCGTTTTTTTATAAAACGGAAGTTTTTTTATTTTACCTATTGACAAAATTATAAACAGGTGTTATAACTGTACTATGATAACTAGTACAGTTAATATTAATCAAAGGAGGTGAATGTATGTACGACATAGATTTACAAAGCAGGACGCCAATATATGAACAGATATATAAAAAAATAGTTGAATTAATAATGAAAAAAGAGCTTAAGCCAGATGACCAGCTCCCAAGTGTACGAACTCTTGCAAAAGAGCTTGGTGTAAATCCAAATACCATTTCAAAAGCATATCTTCAGCTTGATAATGATAGTATAATTTATTCCCTGCCTGGAAGGGGAAGCTTTGTGGCTAAGCCTAATACAGAAAAAATAAAAATAAAAGCACTTGAAAATTTCGATACTGCAGTTTGTGAAGCTTTTAATGTCGGGCTTGAAAAAAGTGATCTGATTGCGCGGATTAACAGTATTAAGGAGAATGACATATGATTACAATTAGTGGATTAACAAAAAAATTTGATGATTTTATTGCATTGGATAATATTGACCTGACAATACCAGACGGCACAGCTTTTGGGTTGCTTGGCTCAAACGGTGCAGGCAAATCAACAATTCTTCGTTTGCTTTCCGGAATTTACAAGCAGGAAAGCGGAAAAGTACTTATTGATGGTGAAGAAGTATTTGACAACGTTAAAAACAAGGAAAAAATATTTTTTATAAATGATGAAACCATTCAGTATTCACAGTTTACACTAAAGGAGCTTAAGAATTTTTATAAGGGCTTTTATCCGAATTTTTCAGAAGAAATTTTCAGTCAGCTTTGTGAAAAGATAAAAATTCCTAACAACAAAAAAATATCAGATTTTTCGAAGGGAATGAAAAGACAGGCTATTGTAGTAATTGGTCTTGCCTGTCAGACACAATATCTGCTTCTTGATGAAGCTTTTGATGGGCTTGACCCGACTATGAGAATAATCGTGAAGCATATGCTTGTTGACGCAATGCTTGACAGAAAACTTACTACTATTATTTCAAGTCATAATCTTAAGGAAATCAATGAAGTCTGCGATACGGTTGCCTTGATTCATAAGGGGAAGGTCGTTTTCAACCGCCAGCTTGATGATGTCAAAGGAAACATACATAAGGTTCAGCTTGCATTTGAAAAAGAATATGCAAAAGAAGATTTTTCGGGTCTTGATATTCTTCATTTTGATAAGCAGGGAAGTGTAATTTACATTATAACCAAGGGAGAACCTGATGATATAAAAGCAAAGCTTCAGGAGAAAAAACCGCTTGTTCTTGAAATGATACCACTTACTCTTGAGGAAATATTTATTTATGAAATGGAGGGGCTCGGTTAGATCGGAAGAGCACACGTCTG
>CALMXN010000260.1 GCA_937871145.1 uncultured Clostridia bacterium | reverse complement strand
ATTTGTCTTCAATTTTTAACTTAATGTAAAAATATTCAAAAAATATAGGTAAAAATATTGATATAATTCATTAAATGTATTATAATTATTACAGAATTCATTAAAGAGGAGGGCATATGATGGGAACACTGAATATTTCAATGTTTGGCGAGTTTTCAATTTCTTACAAAGATAAGATGATTGATGAAAAAAGTCAGCATTCAAGAAAAACCTTTTTGCTTCTTGCTTATCTTATTGCCTTCCGTAAAAAAGCTATTCCTCAGATGGAGCTTTTTGAAGTTCTGTGGAAGGAAGACGAATCCGATAATCCTATCAATGCTCTTCGCACACTTCTTTCAAGGACACGAACAATCTTATCAAAGCTTGACTACCCTGATGTTTCAATATTAATAAAGGCATCGAACGGCTCATACTTCTGGAATAATGAAATATCTGTTGCCCTTGATATTGATATTTTTGAAGAACATTATAATCTTCTGAAAAAAAGCAGCATTTCTGACGACAGTAAAATTACATATGGAAAAAAGGCACTGGAATTATATAAAGGGAACTTCCTTTCAAACTATTCTGATGAATACTGGGTTGTGCCAATGGCAACCTATTATAGTTCTATCTTTATTAATATAGTCAATATACTTATTGATATATATACAAAGAAGGATGATTATTTTTCAATTGTTGAGCTTTGCAATACCGCACTTGTTGTTACACCATATGAAGAAAACTTCTGCTATAACCTTATAAATGCCCTTTACGAAACAGGAAACAGCAAGGGTGCTATTGAACAATACAAAAATTCAGAATCATTCCTGTATGCAAACTTTGGTGTAAGCCTTTCAAGCAGATTCTCTGCTCTCTATAAAAAAATCTGCAACACAAAGAATAACCTTGAATTCAATCTTGAAAAGATTCATGAGGATCTTATTGAGAAGGACAGGGCTTTTGGTGCTTTTATGTGTGACTATGAGCTTTTCAAGCAACAGTTCCAGCTTGAAATAAGGGCATCACAGCGTAACGGCTATCCACTTCAGGTTTGTCTTGTTTCAGTGGTTGACCCGAAGGGCAAGATACCACCGCTGACAAAGCTTAATAATTATATGAAGAGTCTTGAGAATGTAATACGTTCATCATTAAGAGCAAGTGATATTTTTGCTCGCTTCAGTGTTTCACAATACATAATAATGCTCAGAAACACAACTCTTGAAAATGCAAAGATGGTTCTTGGAAGAATCGACTGCAACTGCAGAAAGAATATTTCTGTTCCAAGTGTTAAGGCGGAATTTGACCTTAAGAATTACGACGAGGTTTCAAAGGAAATGGTAAGAGCATAATAAAAAAATTCAACGGCACAGACGAAAAAGTCTGTGCCGTTTTTCATGTATTTCAGTAACACAACAGGTACTGCATTGAGCACAGTCAGTTCTTCTCTTTCAAGATAATCAATTACTTCAAAGCCCTTATAAGTAAAAATAGCTGATTCCTTTCCCACCTTGCCACCGAATACAACAGCATTATGACTAAGGAACGGGATTAAAGAATACAGTGATACTTTTTCATTAAAATAAGGCATATTGATATTTACGCCATCATTTGTCACAGGCAATGGGAGGACAACATATTTAACCTGTTCCTTTAAATCATCAATATTATCAAGAACTGTAATTGACTCATCAAGAACACTTTTTTCAAGGCCGAATGCATAAACCTTCGCCTGTTTTGCAATAATGTTTGCAAGATAGGATTGTCTGAGATCTCCTCCTGCGATAAGAAATACTTCTTTTTTATTCATAAAGGCAAACCCCCAAAAATAATTACGCCAGAAACTTTGGCATAATTCAAATAATAACAAGACATTTTATTTCTTGAATTACTATTTCATAATATGATTGATATTGTTTTATCGTTCTATCTTTTTAAAAATATTTGACATAAAGAATAAATTTCAAATATATGTCAAAAATATCTCCAAAGGGCATTAAAAAATATTACCTTTTTCCCCCGACATGAAAAAGGATACTCAAATAGCCCTGTCGGAGAAACGGAGTATTATGAAAAAGATTGATTTCAGTAATTCAAAGGTAAAGAAAATTTTTTCAGGCAAAGGTTTTTACATTGCAATATGTTTATGCTTGGTAGCTGTAATGACTGTTGGATTTATTTCCTACAAACAGACTGTTAATGACATAAAGGGAAATGCACCTTCAATTACCGTTCCAAAAGCAGATGCATCATCAAAATGGGACTTTGCCAAAGCAGACAAGAATAAGACCTCAGAAAATGCAACCGATGTAAACGCAAAAGAAAACCAGCTTCTTATTATGCCAGTAAACGGTGATATTGTAAAAGCGTTTTCTTACCCACAGCCTGTTCTTTCAGAAACAACAAAGATATGGCAGACTCATAATGGTACAGACATTAAGGGTGCAGTTGGTGATCCTATTAAGTCAATATCAACCGGCACAGTAAAATCTGTCAAGGATGATGTTCTCCTTGGTACTACTGTAACAATCGATCACGGAAATGGTCTTGTTGCAAAATACTGCAACCTTAACACAACTCTTAGTGTTAAAGAAGGCGACACAGTAAGTGCAGGAACAGTTATCGGTTCAATTGGTGAAACTGCTGAATCCGAAAGAGCGCTTCCTTCACATCTCCACCTTGAAGTCAAGGATAATGGAAACTTTATTGACCCGGTTGATCTTTTAAGACCTGGTAAATAACAATTATCAAAAGCAGGAGCAATGCTCCTGCTTTTTTTATGCTGTAAAGGATGAACTCTGAAGCTGATATCTTTCAAGGATATTATAAAGCTTTTTAAAATCAGGGTTACCTGCGGTGTCCATAAGATAAGCTGATACTGTTGAGTCTGTATTTCTGTTTTCGTTCAGGTATTTTATAATTTCATCAGAACTATATATTCCGATACCATTTCCATAATATGTACCGTTACCGAGATCAATGACATTCTCACCCTGCCATTCAGGAGCTATCAAATCAACATCGGGGTTTTTAAAATATCTTCTGTCACCAGGAAGTCCGTCGTATATTTTCTTCATAATACCTATCTCTTTTAAATTTCTATCAATGCCATGCCAGTTCATAAGATATATTTTATCAAATACGCTGTCAAAAAGCTCCCGCGGAAAGACTTGTAATAATGCCATATAATAAACCATTAACATTGCGGTGGCACATTCTGTGGCATACTTCTTGTGTTCCTGAAAATATCTGAAATTGCATGACTTGCCTTTACCCCGTCTTTCAATGTGAAGCCACCATTTCTTTCTCTTATCCAATAAGCTTCATTACAACGGGTTTCTCTGAAAACTGCAAAATCAAGCTCGCTGTTATTAAGAGCATACGCTGCATTTATTATCTGTGTTCTTAAATCAATGTTGAATTTCAGTTCATTGATATCTTTAAATGAATATGGCATATTGCTAAGCTCCATTATGGAGATAATCTGTCTTTGTATGCCGTCTTTTGGATATCCATTAGCAAGTTCTGAAACGTCACCCTGAGTCTGAGAAAATCTTATCATACTAAACCTCCCTTATACCATAAACAGTTTCGACTTGTTTTTGAAGGCTTTGCCTTTGCCACCTTTTCCATTTTTCTATATCAGTATCGTGCAGGAATTTTGAGTATCTGCTGAGTATTACCTGCGTTCTGTAATCAAGTTTTTTAAAGCTGCTTATATTTTCAAGCTGAGTCTGAGTCTGTGGTATATTCATTGGAAAGCCTGATTCCTTTTTGCTCTTGCCCATATATTTTGATTTTGTATCAGATCGGAAGACGTGTGCTCTTCCGATCTCACAGAAGCGTGGTGAGGTTGAATAGTTATAGCCATTGCCCGTAAAATTCAGATACGGCTTATTTTCTTCAATCCACTTATCAATATCAGCAAACCTGTCTTCTTCATCGTCCAAGCCATCATCCATTGCATTCTCAAGAAGAGTTTTTGAAAATTCCTTTTCCTCATCATTGTCAGAGGCAAGATGCTTTGCAACAATCCGTAATGCTTCTGGATTACCAGTACGGAAAATTGCCCAGATTAAATCGTGATTGTACTCATTCTTTGAATTTCTCATAAAAGCAAGATTTATTGCATTTTCTATTATCAGCGTTTCGTTGTCCTCATCAAGAAGCTTTGCATAAGCATAATCAACCATTTTGTCAAAGTCATCATCAATTCCATCATCATATGCCGCACTGTTGACAATCCAATTAAGTACATATATTTCATTACTTCTTGTATATGTCACCTGCGGTGCTGAAGTGGAAAAGCACTCATCATAAAGCTTCTGTGCAATTCTGTTCCTTAGATTGAGCTTATTGAATGTATTATATTTCTTTAATAAAGGTATAAGAATAAAAAATGTTGAAAAGCTTATTCCTTTATCATTAATAAGAGTAACTGCATCTGTTGAATTTTTTATAAGTGCTTTTTCAAAACGGTTTTTCAGTACTTCTGTGCCATTTTGTTCTTTGATTTTTTCAAGTTCTGTACTGTAAATCATAATATCCTCCAAAAAATATTTAATTAGTATATTCTATTTCACTTTCATTTAAACGTTACTAATAATTAATAGAAAGAAACTGTTTTATTTTTCAAAATTTTTTTATATTTACTACAAAAAACGCTAAAGTAATATTATTTTGTGACGATATAATTTACAGAAGCTTAGAAAATAAGCTCACAGCACGGAGGTCTTAGTAAAGAGGGCCCGCTTTAATAGGAACTCCGGTTATTAAAAAAATGGAGAAATGGAATTCTCCTTAAAATTACAGGAGGTAACTTTATGATTATTCAACATAATATTAGCGCAATGAACGCTCACAGACAATTGGCAACTAACAATTCTAACGTTGCTAAATCACTTGAAAAACTTTCTTCTGGCTACAGAATTAACAAAGCTGGCGACGATGCTGCTGGTTTGGCTATTTCTGAAAAGATGAGAGGTCAGATTTCCGGTTTGAAGCAGGCTACAAGAAATGCTCAGGACGGTATCTCTCTTATCCAAACAGCTGAAGGTGCTCTTCAGGAAACTCACTCAATTCTTCAGAGAATGCGTGAATTGGCTGTTCAGTCAGCTAACGGCGTTTATGATGACACAGTTGACAGAGCTAACCTTAACAAAGAAGTTACAGCTTTGAAATCTGAAATTGACAGAATCGCTTCTTCAACAGAATTCAATGGCAAAAAACTTCTTGACGGTTCAATGACTGGTG
>CALMXN010000259.1 GCA_937871145.1 uncultured Clostridia bacterium | reverse complement strand
ATGAACCTACAAGTGACTGGTAATTCTCGGTGAATAGTGCAATAAAGATAGAATAAAATAAAAATGACAAAGAGCATATCAGAGAAAAAATAAATCCAGGTTTTTTAAAAGATACAGTCATATAAACAAGAATAAGTGTGCATACTGTTATTAAAATGCCACTTAATGTCTGGACAGATAAATGCGAGTTCTTTGAAATAGTAATAACATCAATATTGCAAACATTTACATAGACAACTAGAAAAGAATTGAAAAAATAAATGAAAGCAAAGATAATAAATTTAATAACATTTTTTTTCGTAATAATCACACCCTTAGTAAATATAATACTAAATATTAAAACATTTTTCAATATTTTCTCGTCATATTTAACAAAAAATTAAATATTGTTTGCTAATACAATATTTGTATTAATAAAACATAAATTTAATATGTAAGCGCTTACGAATATATTATGTTGAAAATGCTTACTTTTTATATTGTTCAAAAAAGCCCATATGATTACCTCCTATAAAACAAACGTCGCAAGAATTATCTTGCGACGTTTAAGTAGAGTGATAAATATTTGGCGGAGAGTCAGGGATTTGAACCCTGGGTGAGTTTTAAGCCCACACGAAATTTCGAGTTTCGCACCTTCGACCTCTCGGACAACTCTCCATAATAATTTGATTTTTTCAACAAATAATATTATAACATAAGCTTTTAAAAAAAACAATAAAAAATCAGAGGTAAAACATTACCCCTGATTTTCATTGATGTCGGCAGTGACAGATGGCAGATTGCTAAGGTTGTTACGCTTCCGTCTGGCAAAGTTCGAAGGTACTCATTTCCTTTGCGGGTGGCTACTCCGACGTTTTTTATTTCTCCCGCTTTTGCAAGAGCAATTCCGTCGGCTTTTGAAACAATTTCTCCGTTTGAAAGTTCATATCCTGTTACTTTCCCGCTGTGTTTGACAAGTGCTGTAATTTGTTGTGCATCTGGTTTAGGTTCTGGTGTGAAGGCATTTATTCCGAATGGTAAATTTATATTGTTCAGTTCCAATGAAATCACCTCCGATACACATATTTTATCCTTATCTGATAAAAATATTAATGTTTCATTTATGTAATTTCAAACAAAAAAAAGGTCAGCATATGCCAACCTTTTAAGAAAATTTTTATAAAATCAGAAATTATAGCTTAACAATTTCGCCCATCTGATCACGTCCTGAAGCTATAGCATTTGCTTCATCAGTATCAATGTGCATAGCACGAGCAAATTTAGGGCTTACACGGCAAACAACATCACCAAGTATAGCTGTTCTGTCAGGAGTTTCAACCTTAACCCATACAATTTCCTTATCCTTAACATTCAATTCAACAGCATCTTCAGGAGTAAGGTGAATATGTCTTTTTGCAACAATTACGCCTTCCTTGATTTCGATTTCACCGCAAGGGCCAACAATTTTGCATCCAGGTGTTCCAGCAATATCGCCAGATTCCTTGATAGCTATTTGAAGACCGATTGAACGTGCATCAGTAGCAGAAAGCTCAACCTGTGTAGCTGGACGGCAAGGTCCGAGGATTGATACGCCGGCAAGATCCTTCTTAGGGCCAACGATTGTTACTCTTTCTTCACAAGCAAACTGGCCTGGCTGTGAAAGATCTTTCTTTTTTGTAAGCTTTGCACCTTCACCGAAAAGTAGAGCAAGATCAGCTTCTGTAACGTGAATGTGGCGAGCAGATGTTTCAACGATAAATTTTGACATTTTAGTTCCTCCGATATATAATAATTGTACTAAATTATTGTACTACTTTTTTAAAAAGAGGTCAAGCTATGGAAAAAATGTTTACTGATCTGGAAAATGAAATTTCCAATTGTGATAAATGTATACTTCATTCTTCAAGGAAGAATTCAATAACAGGTGCCGGTGTTGTTGGAGCTGACATAATGCTTATCGGTGAGGCGCCTGGTGCCACTGAGGACGAAAGGGGCGAGCCTTTTGTCGGCAGAAGTGGACAGCTCTTAATGCAAATGCTTGCTGATATTGGAATAAGCAGAGAAAAAAATCTTTATATTACAAATACACTAAAATGCCGACCACCTGAAAACAGGAACCCGAAAGCAGACGAAACCAAAGCCTGCAATGGTTATCTTGATAGGCAGATTGAACTTCACAAACCAAAAATCATTATCCTCGTGGGGAATTACGCCTGCAAATACTTTTTAGGGAATACTGCCGCTATAACAAAAATCCACGGGACTTTTATTGAGCATAACGGAAGAATTCTATTCCCCGTATTTCATCCCGCGGCAATAATGAGAACTCCATCATTAAAGCCACTGGCAATTGCAGATTTTGAAAAACTGAAAGAATATATAAACTAAAAAATGCAGCTATTACGCTGCATTTTTTTATTTACCAGAGTTAAGAGTTAGAAGCATACCTTCTTCATTTTTAACAAAGCCACAGCTTTCATAAAGTGGCTTTCCAGATGCAGTGGCATCAAGGCTTATTTCAGTAACGCCTTTTTGCTTTGCCTCATCAATAAGTTGCCCAAGCATTTTCTGAGCAATCCCTTTACGTCTGTAATCCTTATTGGTGTAAACATTCATAAGGTGAGCTCTTTTGCCACTTTGGTGAGAAAAAGTCGGCATAATATTGATATAGCATATTGTTGCACAACCGATAGCTTCATCTTCATCATTTACAGCAAGAAGTGTTGTCTGATCCTGCCTTGAAAAATAAGATAATATGCTTTCTATAAAATCATTACTGAAAGCTGAATCATC
>CALMXN010000258.1 GCA_937871145.1 uncultured Clostridia bacterium | reverse complement strand
TTCTATATGAGCATTATTAAGTTCCTGCTGAACAAGACTGCACACGACATCATATACCGGCTTGCTGACAATCTGTCCGTTTACTTTAACCTTTATTGTCAATGAAGCAGTATTTGCTTTTGGTGCCGGAGGATTACTTGTTCCTACATTTGGATTTGCAGGAAGCGCTTTGGTGTACATTTTGAATACATACGGTTGTGTCAGCGGTGGCACAAACATAGTCGTTGTTGTCGGTGGCGGTGCTGTAGTAGTTGGTGCAGTGGTAGTTGTAGCTGGTTTAGATTGTGGTTTGGTAGTCTGCTGTGTTGAAGGTCCCCCTAAAACTGTATTTATTTTGTCTTCTTTTAAAAAGTCATAGTCTGTCAACTGTGCTTTCCATAATTTCGTTTCGTTTGCCGCTAACGGCAGTTTTTCATATTCATTTCCGCTTAAAGTATCATTGCCTACAGCTACCATCTTTGAGTCCTGAAAGTCATTACAGTTTTGTACTATTCCAAAAAACAAGGAATATACAAGTACAACTGAAAGGACGATTACCGCTCGTATGAATGGAAACCTGATCTTCATTGAATCCCCCCATTTTTAATATTCAGTTTTTAAATTATCGCGGTGCTTTAATTTTATTAACTTTATACCAGTCAAGTGGCATATATTTATCACTGTTTATAACTGTTTTATCTGTATTTACTTCTGGACTCTCTCCGTCTCTTAGCTTTCGTGCAACAATAACAAATCTTGCATTTTTAATTTCAAGTGAACAGGTTGACAAGGTAATAAGCTCATCACCGTATTTAACATCAACATCAGTGTTGTAATATGAACGCTTCATAACTTCATCATAAAAGCTCTTGAAGGCTGTTTCATCATTGAAAAGTATTCTGTTATGATAATCAAAGACTACGCCTTTGTCCTGTGCACCATCAACATTTGCAAAGAAGCATGCAAATATCTTATATTTGCTTTCATTGTACAGTGTGCTGAAATTAATAACTGGATGTAATTTTATGTAATCAAGCTTTTTATACTGATGAAGTGCACCAAAGAATGTACCATTCAATGTGTTATGACCATAAATGATTGTATTGTCAGGCATTTTTCCTGATGTAAGCTTGTATCTGTAATCGGCAAAGATTGCTCCTGTTTCAGAATACTTCTTCATATAATCGTGTGAAAGATAGAAGTCATTGTCCTTTGTCTGAAGTACAGGAAAGTTAACCTTTGAATCAGGTATCTCAATCCAGCCGACAACTTCATGATTAAGCTTGTATAATTCATTAAAGCTTGGGAGCATTGTCGTATTACTGCTTGAATCTGGTTTTAATGATGAAGAACTACTTGAACTTTCAGTTACTGCTTGTGAATGTAACTGCTGAAGATTGCTGTTTAAATCCTTCTGCCTGTGCTCATTGTAGAAATGCTTTGAAAGAAAAACTACACATACAACAAAAACAACAATGCAGATGAGAGAAAAAATCTTTGAAATCTTTTCTTTTGTACTGTCAGAAGGCAAAGGTATAAACATATCCCGAAGTTTTATAAAAAAGTTCTTTTTCTTTTTTTCAGGTTTCTTTTTGTTATAACTGGATTTCCTCAGGAATTCTGAATCTTCCATATCGTCATCATCCTCAAATTTGCTGACATCAGCATTTTCTATCAGATCTTTATATTCGTCATAGTTATCCAAACCGTCTTCCTCCCATTATGTCAGAGAATATCTTCAATCATTTTAAGTGCATAAGCACAGGTAAGCATTCTTACTTTTTTTCTGTCGAGAGCTTTATATCTCTCATAAAGCTTTAGGTTAACAACATTGATTTTATCTTTATAAATAACGCAGGCATAAACTGTTCCCACAGGCTGTTTATCTGTTCCGCCGTCCGGTCCGGCAATTCCCGTTACTGAAACAGAAATATCTGAGCCTGACTTTTTCATTATGCCCTTTGCCATTTCAACAGCTGTCTGCTGGCTTACTGCTGTGTACTTCTCAAGGGTTTTTTCTGATACGGAAAGCTCCTGTGATTTAATTCTGTCAGTATAGCTGACTACGCCAAGTTCGATAATTTCTGACGCACCGGGAACTGATGTTATATACTCAGCTATCATCCCGCCCGTAAGGCTTTCGGCTGTTGAAACCTTTAAACCTGAGTGTATCAAACATTTTACAACACTACTTGCCAGATTGTCAAGGAAATTTATGGCATTATCGTCATTATCAATAAATTCAGCATTGAGTTCTGGTAGGTTATTCATCAATTCAACTGCTCCTTTTTAAGATTTGTTTAAGCTTTTATTGTGTACTTCTGTGTATCAATAATAGCCTGTTCAATTAGTGGAGCAAAATCATATTTGTTCTGCTCTTCAATAACATCAGCAAGAACCGGCTTTGTTTTTGGGTGCTTTGGTGTGAAGACTGTACAGCAATCCTCAAACGGTTCGATTGATATATCAAAGGTATCGATTTTTCTTGAAGTTATGACAATCTCGCTTTTATCCATTCCTATAACAGGACGGAAAACAGGGATAGTTGCCACTACATCTGTGCAGGCAATAGCACTCATAGTCTGACTTGCGACCTGTCCGATACTTTCACCTGTAACAAGTGCCTGGAGATTATTCTGCTCGGCAACCTTCTGTGCAATTTCCATCATAATTCTTCTCATAATGATAGTGAAGAATTCTTCATTACAGTTGTTACGGATTTCCTCCTGAATTCTTGTGAATGGAACACAATAGAAATCTATTGCTCCGCAGTACTCAGCCATTTTCCCCGCAAGGCGTTCAACCTTCATTCTTGCACGTTCGGAAGTATATGGTGGGCTTTCAAAATGTATTGCTGAAACCTTTACACCGCGTTTTGCTATCATATATCCAGCAACAGGGCTGTCAATTCCACCTGAAAGCAATAACAATGCTCTGCCTGATGAGCCAATCGGCATACCGCCTGCACCGTCAATATTATCAGCATGAATAAAAGCATTATGCTCACGGATTTCTACTGTTACAATGATTTCAGGGTTATGGACATCAACCTTAAGATGAGGGTATTTTTCAAGTAAAACTTCACCAAGCTCCATCATTATCTGTGGTGAATTCATCGGGAAACGCTTATCGGCTCTTCTTGCTACGACCTTAAAGCTTCTTGCGCCTGAAAGTGCATCTTCAAGGTAATCAGGAGCAATTTTAGCAATTTCGTCCCAGTCCTTTTCAATCACAACCGCTCTGCAAAGCTTTGCTATTCCAAATATTTTGCGGAGTCTTTCAATTGCGTCATCTATATCAATATAATCAGTTTTTGGCTCTATATATACTGTTGACTGAGCACGTGTAATATTAAACTGTCCGACTGCTTTTAATCTGTATCTGATATTTTTTATAAGCGTATCTTCAAAAGTATGCTTATTCAATCCCTTTAATGCAATTTCACCGTATTTGGCAAGAATAATTTCTTTCATTAATAACTTCCTTTTACTTTTTATTTGACCTTCTGCAAGGTAGCCTGTCCGTCAGCAATTGCCTCAATAAGTGAGTCAATTTCTTCTTTTGTATTCTTATCAGAAAAGCTTATTCTTATTGAAAAATCAAGAAGCTTTTCATTGACATTGAAAGCCTTTAGTACTTCACTTTTCTTGCCCTTTGAGCAGGCAGATCCGCTTGAAACAAAAATATCTTTGCTTTCTAAATAATGAAGCATTGTTTCGGATTTTATGCCCTCAACAGCAAAATTAATGATATATGGTGACGCATCAGGGCTTGAAATTATT
>CALMXN010000257.1 GCA_937871145.1 uncultured Clostridia bacterium | reverse complement strand
AAGATTTGCAGCAATTAAGCAATTATCAGACGCAGGATTATTCACAGGAATTCTACTTATGCCTGTTCTCCCGTTCATTAATGACACAGAAGAAAATATAATAAACATCATACGACTCGCCCACGAGAATGGCGCAAAGTTCATATACTCGGCACTTGGTGTAACCTTAAGGGATAACCAGCGTAAGTATTTTTATGAACAGCTGGACAAGAAATTCGCGGGAGTTAAAGAAAAGTACATTAAAACCTTTGGCAACAATTATAGCTGTGGGAGCCCGAACGCAAGGCGGTTAAGCCAGATGTTCAGGACTGAATGTGACAAGTACGGAATAATATATAAAATGCCTGAAATTATTCGCGCATATAAGCTTGGTTACGGTGATACGCAGTTAAGCTTTTTTGACTGATATAAAAATAAGCCTGATGAAATTCATCAGGCTTTGTTTTATTTTCTTGTAATATTAATAGTGTTGCTTATTCTGCCAATATATTTTGTTGCCGCATCAAAATCAGCGTTACTTTTGTATGCAAAAACTGTGAGTTGGATATTGTCAACCTCGTCGCCCTTTTGTCCTACTGTCAGTTTTATTGATGAAGTCATTGTTTTTTCATTCATCTGACTCGGAAGAAGATGACTGTAAAAATGGTTAGGAATCTGATGATAATCGTCATAAAGATATGTTTCAATATATGGTCTATAAACCATTGTATCATCTGGCTTAAGAATCCTTATCGAATGCTGTTCACCACTTTTAAGGGTAAATGTCATATAATAACCCATTTTGTATTGAGCTGAATCAACATACTTATCGAGGAAGGACTGCCATAGCTTAACAGCCTGTGTCGGCGGAAGCTCAGGATCATTTGAATAGTATGTTTCAAAACAGGCAATGTCTTTTCCCTTTATCCAGTTGCTCTGGAGTGACGGAATATACTTTCTTATGTATGTTTTATCATCAGGGAGATACAGGCCGATTTTTGTAATATGCTTTCCGTCATCAATAAGTTCAGGCAAGGATGAAGATTCCACAATTGAAGATACTTCAGATGATGAATCTGCTATTGAAGCTGAAGCCCTACTTTCATTTTTTGAATCAGGGCTTTCTCTCTGACAGGCACATAAAGCCAATGAGCAGACAACAATTGCACTACAAAGCAATGCCAATCTCTTTAATCCTTTTTTCATTATAATCTCCATTAAATATCTTTAGAAATTTTTATTCTTAAGTTCTTTTACAATCCCAACATATAATTCTCTTATATCAAAGCCTTTTATATTTTCACGGTTAAGGTCGATTATATCGCCATGTGATAATCCCCTTTTTCCCTTTACATCAAGGACCTTACATTCAGAACCCCATTTTGCTGATTCTATTGAAACAAGTCCGTCATTATCACCATCAAACTTTTTTACAAGTCCATAGGATATATTTAAAGGGAATTTTCCGCTTGTGCGTTTCAGCATTTTTGAGCAGACACTCTGATAAAAGACATCCTCTTTATCCTGTGCAATTTCATTAAGCTCCTTACAGCCTTTTACTGTAAGAGATTTTACAGCACCGAGGAAGTCAGGGTTATCATCACCGAATTTCTTAAGAGTTGAATTGTATCTGTTTGCAATAAAATTTCTGAACTTTTCAGGTGCTTTTCCAAGCAGATATTCTGCAAAAGCACATCCCCTGTGAGGAGTGTTGATTGTTGTGAGGCTTGCGACATATCCATCCATTCCAAGACAGCTTATTGCATATCTTGAATCAAGCCCGCCCTTTGAATGAGCAATAATATTAACCTTTTCGCATCCTGTATCTACAACAATTTTCTTGATTTTTTCGGCAAGTTCTTTTCCACTATCCTCAACACAGGCAGCGGACTGCTGCTCGCCATAAAAGACTGTTGCACCGTTTCGGATAAGCTCCTTTGGAATTCTGCCCCAGTAATTGAAAAAGCGTGAATCCCTGAAAAATACACCATGAACCAATAATAAAGGATACTTTGTCTTGCACACTTCATTTTCCACACGGGTATTATCAAGCCAGAATTTTTCTTCCTCAATCTCACATTCATTTCGGATAAGTCTGCAAACTTTTACAATAAGATATATATTGAAAATCGGCAGCCACCATAAAAGTATTATAAACAAACGCCACTTGATACCAAGCTGAATTGATGTAGTAAGTGCTCTGAATGTTCCGTTAAGAACTAATATAAGGTTCATAAAAAGAACAAATACAATATGAATGCTAAAGCCAATTACTCCAAGCTTATCAGGCACAAACAATATTCCTGCTGTTATTGAAATTGCTATATCTGCTGTGAATGTAATGATAAACAAAAGCAAAAGCTCATATCCACCTGAAAGTATTCTGAGCCTTGTTGTTGAACATTTTTTAAATGACGGGGAAATATTAATCATAATAAATCCAACAACAGACACAAGAACGATAAC
>CALMXN010000256.1 GCA_937871145.1 uncultured Clostridia bacterium | reverse complement strand
ATCATCCATGTTGTTGAATTTTTCGTCCATTAATTTACCTCCTATGAAAATGTTCTGTGAATAAATTTATCAGTAATCAGTATATCAACATTCCTGTCGAATTTTCCTTTAATAAGCTTATTTAATGTACAGGAGCAATAACATACACCGATAGTTTTTCCATTATATCTGCTAAGAAATCTATCATAATAGCCTTTTCCGTAGCCAAGCCGGTAACCATTCAGGTCAAATGCAAGTCCAGGGACAATACATATTGAGTTTTCAAAATTCTCAAGAATCGTACATTTATCAGTTTTTGGTTCAAGTACTGAAAATGTAGCAACTTCAAGATCATCAAAAGATTCAATAAGATAAAATGCCATATTGCGTGTTCCGGAAATACATTTTGGAACAGCAACCTTCTTGCCTTGTTCAAGGGAATATTTTATTAGCTGGTGAGTATCAACTTCTATATCAGTAGAAACAAACGTCAATATAACATCAGCTTGCTTATATACATTCAGTGAAATCAATCTATTAAAAACAGCATTATCAAGCTTACTTTTATACTCATAAGTCATTGACGTTCTTGTTGACTTGTATTTGTTGCGAAGCTTGTTTTTATGATCTCGTATATCAGGTTTAACTATTTGCATTGCAGCGAACCCTTAAGCAATTCTGCTCTTTCTTTTGAAATCAGAGTTTCAACCAATGCTAATGAAAATTCTATTGAAGCACCTGCGCCCTTGCCAGTGATAATCTTACCATCCTTGCAGACTAAATCTTCTGATAACTCAGCACCTTTTAGTTCTGATTCATACCCAGGAAAGCAGGTTGCTTTTTTATTATCAAGAAGGCCTTTGTGACCAAGAATAGACGGTGCTGCACATATTGCAGCAATATATATATCGTTTTTTACGCAGAAATCAATAGCATCCTGAACTTTTTGTGATTTTTCAAGATTAAGTGTTCCTGGCATTCCACCTGGGAGAACAATCATCTGAAGTATATCATCAAGAACTATTTCATTTGCATCCAGATCAGTTATTACAGGAATTCCACGTGAGCTACGAATAATATTGCTGTTAATTCCTACAGTTTTTACGTCAAGCTCACAGCGTCTTAATAAATCAACAGGTGTCAATGCTTCAATTTCTTCAAATCCTTCAGCTAGAAAAACGTAAATCATATTTCCTCCGTGTATTTTTATTTATAAAAGAGCAGCTAATTTTTTATGAATTTCTTCAATTGATAAGGGCTGTCCGTCTTTACTACATTCAATAACAATCCAGTCAAGCTTTTTGGCGCAATACAATGCTGATTTACGGCATTTTTTTAAGTATTCAACATCTGCTTCATGTATATCTTTTTTATTGTCATCACCATGATATCTGTTTGAAAGCAGAATTTGTGAAACTTCAACAGGCATATCAAGGAATACAACAGTATCAGGCTTAGGGAGTTTTAACTTATTATATTCGTAATCTTCCATCCAGGCAAGATAATCATCCCACTCACTCATATTGAGCTTTTCCATCTGATGAATTGCATTGGACGTAGTATACCTGCTTGCAAGAATAAAGTCGCCTTTATTATAATTATCTTCCCAGAACAGTTTGAAGCTTGCATATCTGTCAACAGCATAAAAGCTTGACGCAGCATATGCATTTACTCCGTCAGGAGCGGATGAAAACTCACCACCAAGATACATTTTTACTTATATTATTATTTTCAAGATCTTTCTGCAAAAGTTCAAATTGAGTTGATTTTCCACTTCCATCGAGACCATCAATAACAAATAGCTTACCTTTAGTTATTCCCATTTTTGAGCTCCTTATAAAATGCTCTGTTTTCATCTGGTTTCCCACAGGACATTTTGCCTTCACTGCAGTTCCCTCTCACGCAGGAAGGACCAGCATTTTTAAAGAGTATCGGTGCTACTTCACTGCATAATTTTAGTATTTCATCAGCCACAGCTTTGATCTCCCACTGGGCTCTCTGACAGCATCTTAATTCAAAGAAATGTTTAAGACTTCTCGCATTCATTGTTACAACAATTTTTGTTTCACAAGCGTTAGGGAGAACAAATCGTGCATCTTCTATGGCTTTTTTCTGTGACTTCTGCTTTGCTGTTTTATCATCAAGGCCCTGCTCAATAAATGTGTTGTAATGCTTGTCCTTTAAAATTTCTGTCAGTTTATTATAAGCTTCAATAGCGCTGTCCATCTGATTGTTGAAAACTTCAACTGCTTCAGGGTTGTCCATAATTTCAGGTGGAGTGACGTAATTGAAATCTTTTTCTTCAACGTATCTCTGGCTTTGCTGAGAATAGCTTGCTATTCTATGCCTTACAAGCTGGTGACTACAGGTACGTGAAATACCTTCAATGCCAAAAGTAAAGCTGATATGTTCAATAGGACTTTCATGACCTATATTAGTAAGCATTTCAAGAAATTTTGTAGTTTTTTGTTCGTCAAGTCCATCTAAAAGTGATTCTATATCTGAATTTGCATAGCATAATTTTGCTGCCGCGGCAATTATTTTTTCAGGTTCTGGTGTATGTGTTATTAATGTAACCT
>CALMXN010000255.1 GCA_937871145.1 uncultured Clostridia bacterium | reverse complement strand
GCCAGATCCTCGCCTCTGCTCCAAGCGAGCCGAACGGTATCGCCTGGATCGTCCACCTCAGCAACGTTTATTCAAGAGATGAATTCCGTTCAAAATCCGTTATTGCACCAGTATGCAAGGGGCAGATTGCTGGCTTTGGAAAACAGAGCTATATCCTTGCACTAAAAGGAATAGCAGAAATGGTGTGAATTAACTAATGAACAGATTTGAAAAACTTTTCAACATCTTGGGTAATGACACAGAAAGTTTACTGATAACATCAGACATAAACAGAAGATATTTTTCAGGTATGAAATCATCAGCAGGATATATCCTTGCTTTCCCTGAAAAGGCTTATCTTCTCATTGACTTTAGATATATTGAAAAGGCAAGGAAAACAGTAAAAGATTGTGAGGTTATCTTACTCAAAAGTCTGAAAAAACAATGCAGAGAACTTTTGGATAAGCATAATGCAAAATCAATAAGCATTGAAAGCGATAACGTTACAATTTCCGACCTTCAAGAGCTTAACAAATACTTTGAAGGCTATGAGATTGATATAACACCAAAGCTCAGCAATGCTATAACACAGCTTAGAAGTGTAAAAACTCCAGAGGAAATTGAAAAAATCACAAAAGCACAAAGAATTGCAGAAAAAGCTTTTGAAAATGTGTTGAACTTTATTAAACCTGGCAAGACTGAAAAAGAGATAGCATTAGAGCTTGACTTTTATATGCTGAGGAATGGTGCAGAGGCTTTGTCCTTTGATACTATTGCACTTACAGGAAAGAATACTTCACTTCCTCACGGCGTGCCTTCAGATACTTTGGTAAAAAGCGGAGATTTCGTGCTTATGGATTACGGTGCTGTCTTTGATGGCTATCACAGTGATATGACACGTACAATATGCATCGGTACTCCAACAGACGAAATGAAAGAGGTTTATGAAACTGTTCTCAGAGCGCAGAGCAAAGCTCTTGATTTTGTAAAATCAGGTATCACGGGAAAAGAACTCGACGAAGTTGCAAGAAATGAAATTTTCTTTGCAGGTTATGGTGATAACTTTGGTCATGGACTTGGTCACGGTGTAGGAATGGAAATTCACGAGTATCCGAACGCAGCACCGGCTTTTGACAAGATAATTGAAGAAAATACTGTCATTACAATTGAACCTGGCATA
>CALMXN010000254.1 GCA_937871145.1 uncultured Clostridia bacterium | reverse complement strand
GCAGGACTTCTTGTTAGTAAAGATAAAAAGGAAATCATTACATATGCTAAAGAGCTTCTCACGAAGGTTGGCTTGTCAGAAATAATCTGGAAGAAGTTCCCTTCACAGCTTTCAGGTGGTGAAAATCAGAGAGCAGCTATTGTAAGAGCACTTGTAAATCGTCCGAAAGTTGTTTTTGCTGATGAGCCTACAGGAGCATTGAACTCAGCTGCAGGTAGAGCTGTTCTTGATACTTTGACAGAAATCAACAATAACGGACAGAGCATTATTATGGTTACTCATGACCTTAGTTCTGCACGTCGTGGTAACAGAATCCTTTACATTAAAGATGGTATCATTACTGGTGAATGTGATTTAGGTAAATATGTAAGTGGCGATAAGGAACGTCACGCTAAGCTATCTTCATTCCTCATAGAAATGGGGTGGTAATAATGGGCAAACTTTGGATGCAGGCATACGGAAACATAAGAAAAACAAAATCAGTATCAATTACTTTAGGCGCCCTGTTTCTTATAGCAGCATTGCTCATTAATGCAGGACTTCTTGTAACCTTCAACTACGGAAGCTATTTTAAAGATATAAAGAAAGAGCTTAATGCTTCAGATGCTTATTTCTATCTTCCTGAAAATCTTTATAATGATAAGTCATTGAATTATATTGAAACCAATGAGCATGTAAAAAAGACGCAGATTAACGATACAATTGTAACAGAGGCAGAAATTGATTATCAGGATAAAAACAGAACATTTACTGTCGGCTTTTTCAATATGAACGATGATCGTGAGATGTCAAAATGGCAATATGTTGGTGAACACGAAACAGCTGATGATATGAGCGTTTATGTTCCTGATATATTCAAAGCAGTCGGCGGTTATAACATTAATGATAAAATAACATTAAAATATAAGGATGAAGCCACAAGAAAAGAAAAAAGTCTTACTTTCACAATAAAAGGTTATACTGAGGACGTATATTATAGTTCTGTCGATACAGGAATTGTTGGATTCTATCTCCCTGAACAGACATACAAGAATGTCAGCAATATTTTAAATAATAAAAACAACAAGGCTCATATAGTTTTTGTTAATGTTGATGACGTTGCTAATGTATCAAAGATTGAGAATGGCTTAAGAGAAACATTAAAGCTTGATTCATCATCATTGATAGCAGGCGATAGTTCACAGATGCTTTATTCTATAGATATTTCACTTATTCAAATGGCACGTTGTATGATGCCTACAATGGTAGCGGCAATGATGGTTATCTTTGCTTCTCTTATAGTTGGAGTATGTCTTCTTGTTGTATGGTTCAGAATTGTAAACAGCCTTGAGGATGACATAATGAAGATTGGTTCATTAAAATCAATCGGTTATACTAACAAACAGATTATTGGTTCGATTTTATTGCAGTTTGTTGCAATCGCAGGTCTAGGAAGTACCATTGGTATTGGTCTTACATACCCACTTCTCCCTTCAATTTCAAAGATATTTGAACAGCAGTCAGGTCTTAAGTGGTCGCAGGGCTTTGACCTTGGAATTGCTTTGATAACACTCCTTAATATACTGGCAATTGTAGTTTTGATAATACGTATCGCAGCACGTCGTGTTAAGAAACTTACACCAGTACTTGCATTAAGAGGTGAAACGACAACAAAGAGCTTCAAGAAAAACCATTATCCTCTTGAAAAGACAAAAGGAAACCTTTCATTTGTTCTTGCCCTTAAATCAACTATTCAGAATATGAAGCAGAATATAATGATCATCGCAATTCTTGTTTCAGTAGTTTTTGCAGGTGCATACGGCGTAATAATGTACTATAATACTTCAATTGATACAACAGCTTTTGCTATGGTTCCTGGTATGGAAATTACAAACGTAGTTGTCGCACTTGACAATAAGAAGGACAATACTGAAGTAGTTAACAAAATCAAGAATATGGATAAAGTCAAAAGGGTTGCCTTCGTTGATGAGTCAAAATATAAGATTGATGGAACACAGGCATCAGCAATAATAATGGAGGACTTCTCGAAGAAAAATTCAAACTTTGTCTATGAAGGACGTTATCCTAATAAACCTGGCGAAATTGTACTTGCCGGTGTTCTTTCAGAAAGATTGAACAAGAAAATCGGCGACAATGTAACAGTAAAATTCGGTGATAATGAATCAAAATTAAAAGTAGTAGGACTTTCAAACGGTTCTTCTATGGGCGGTATGAATTCAAGTATACAGCTTAGTGAGTATAAAAAGCTTAACCCTGATTTTAAGCAACAGCTCTTATACGTTTATCTTGATAAGGGAACCGACGCTGCTGACTTTATTAAAAAGATTGAATCAACACTTAATAAAAAAGACTATGTTGGTATAACAAACTTTGATAAAGGTCTTGAAGAAGGTATGCTTGCCTATCAGGTAGTTGTTGAGGCAATGGGTGTTTCGATGGCAGTAATAACCTTGTTTGTAATTACACTTGTATTGTACTTCATAATCAGTTCTTCAATCGTAAGAAAGAAAAAGGAACTCGGTATCAAGAAGGCAGTCGGCTTTACTACCCTTCAGCTTATGAATCAGGTTTCACTATCCTTTGTTTTCCCGATATTTATAGGAACAATCGCAGGAAGCGTACTTGGTGCATTTCTTACAAACCCATTGATGTCATCAGTAATGAAGGGTATGGGAATAATGAAGACAAACTTTATTGTTAATCCTTTATGGGTAATATTGTTTGGCGTCGGAGTACTTTTATTTTCATATTTACTTGCCTTGATAATAACATGGAGAATCAGAAAAATCTCAGCTTACGCTCTTGTAACAGAATAACAAGACATAAAAAAGCCTGCTTTAAGCAGGGTTTTTGCTATTTACCAATAAAACAATTGGTTGTTTTTAGTAATTTATTATGTTATAATTTATATAAATTGGAGTTTATATAATGAAAGAGATGCATTATGAAAAGAGAATTTGGTATAGCAAGATGTGGATTGGCATGTTGCTTGTGTTCGGAAAACGTAAACTGTACTGGCTATTTACTATATACATTTTCCATAATATAGTGTATAGCTTAAATATATAACATAATTAAAAGTAAGGAGCTGTGACAACTTGAACAAGATTTTTAAAAGAGTAATATCTCTTATTATTGTCTTTACTGTTTTTTTCAGCTATTCCATGACAGTTTCGGCAATGCAGATTTTTGTAAAAACACTCGCTGGAAAAACTATAACTCTGGAAGTGGAACCTAATGACACAATTGAAGGCATAAAAAGCAAAATGCAGGAAAAAGAGGGTATACCCCCTGATCAGCAAAGATTAATATTTGCAGGCAAACAACTTGAAGATGGAAGAACTCTTTCAGATTATAATATTCAAAAGGAATCAACATTGCATTTGTTGTTATATACCCCAGCCATAACCACACAGGCAGTTTCGAGCATTTCTACTATTACGGCTATGGGCAACGGAAACATAATAGATTCAGGTAGCTTTAGACTAATAGAGCATGGCGTGTGTTGGAATACATCAACTTTGCCAACTATTTCTGACAGTAAAACTAAAGAAGGCAAGGTCACTTCAACAGGAGCATTTACGTCTAATATGACTGACTTAACGCCGAATACAACCTATTATGTGAGAGCATATTCAACAAATGCTGCTGGAACAAGTTATGGCGAAGAAGTGAATTTTACTACATTAGCTAAACCAAAAGTAACAAGCGTTTCTCTTACATCAAATGGAACATATAAGGCTGGACAAAATCTTGATTTCACATTGACTTATAATGAAGCTGTTACAGTAAATACAATGGGCGGAACACCATATATAACATTAAATGTTGGCAGTAAAACTGTTCATGCCACTTATATTACTGGGACAGGTTCAAATTCATTAAAATTCAGATATACTGTTGTGTCGGGTGATAATGACGCTGACGGCATCGCAGTTGGTGCGTTAACCCTTAATGGCGGAACAATACAAAATAAAAATAACACTGCTGATGCAGATTTAACTTTAAATAGTATTCATTCCACAGCTGACATTTTAGTTGATACTACAAACACTTTGAGTAATATAGGTAAAACACCTGAAAGAAATCCTAAAACAAACGAAAATTCTCAAAACAACTTGTTTTATTTTGCGATTATTTCTGCTGTAACTCTTGTGGTTGTCAGCAAAAAACGTAAATTCAAAGCAGTTAAAAACGGAAAGTAAATAACAAGTTATACATATATTCCATCAATAATTACCGTAATATAAATGATACTTATTATAACATTGAAAATAGTCAGAGTGAACCCCTTTGCTGACATAATTTTAAGCTCAAGACAAAACTGAGCAAGAAATATCAGGAATTAATATTGCATTGATGCTACTATTATATCAGACGAAGGAGAGATCAACATGGACTGGATAGACGGGTTACAGAACGCAATAAAGTACATTGAAGATAATCTTAGTGAGGATATCAGTACACAAGAAATAGCAAAAAGAGCCTGTGTTTCTGAATTCTATTTTCAAAAAGCTTTCAGTATGCTCTGTGGCAACACATTGGGTGAATACATCAGAAAAAGACGACTGACTCTTGCCGGCACTGAGCTATTGTCATCTGATGTAAAAATCATTGACGTTGCTCTTAAGTATGGTTATGACTCACCGGAAAGCTTTTCAAAAGCATTCACAAGATTTCATGGAATAACTCCTTCGTCTGTCAAGAAGAATGGAGCAATGCTCAAGTCATTTGCTCCGGTAAAAATCACACTACAATTGGAAGGCGGTTATATTATGGATTATAGAATAGTTGAAAAGGAAGCTTTTACAGTACTGGGATGCTCAAAGAACTTCAAATACGATACAGCATTTAAAGATGTCCCAGAATTCTGGCAGGAGCATTATAAGTCAGGCAAAGGTAAGACTGTCTGCGGAATGTTTGGAATTAACATTGATGAGAAAATGGGTAATCAGCAGTTTGAATATATGATTGCTGATAACTACATTCCGTCTAAGGATATCCCTGATGGATTTGAAACGAAGATAGTACCAAATTTCACCTGGGCAGTTTTCCCTTGCAAGGGAGCAATGCCAGATGCACTGCAGCAGACCAACAAGAAGATATTCACAGAATGGTTGCCAAACTGCAAGGATTATGAAATAGCAGCAGGTTACTGTATTGAACTATACAGCAATGCTGAAGATTTCCCAAAAGGATTGCAGGACGAAAACTATTACTCTGAAATGTGGATTCCTGTTAAAAAGAAATAGAATAGTAAAACAGCCATTTGAAAAGGTGGCTGTTTTTTCTCTTGCTACTCTTTTATTGATATAGTATAATAAAAAGACAAGCTATATTATAAAAAATTTCATAACTCGTCATAACCTGTACCTTATCCACATAAAATTCAATAAGAATTTTTGTAAATAAGGAGCAGTATTATGAAAATCAGAAAAAGTTATGTAGGCGTTGTTTTCACTTTAGTGGTCGGATATTTTCTGGTCTATTATGCAATGCACAGCATAGATGTATATGTACCAGTATCAACCCCGCAGGCTAATGATAATTTTGTTATTGTACTTGATGCAGGGCATGGTGGTATGGACGGCGGTGGAACCAGCGTGAATGGTGCTCTTGAAAAAGATATAAATCTAAGTATTGTTTTAAAAGTCCGTGATATGTGTGAATCCTTTGGCTATAAGGTCGTTGTAACCCGAGATACCGATAAGTCAATTCACAACGACGGAGTTAAGGGCGTTAGAAAGCAGAAATTATCTGATATGGATAATCGTCTTGCAATTTTTAACAAGTATGATAATTCAATAAATCTATCAATCCATCAGAATTTATATACACAGCCTCAATATAATGGAGCACAGATGTTTTTTGCAAAATCAAACCCTTCAAATGAAAAGCTTGCAAATATTATGCGGAGCGAATTTGTTGCACAGATTCAGCCAAAAAACACACGTGAAACAAAGGAAGTCGGCAAGGAACTTTATCTTTGCTATTTCACAAAAAATCCTTCGCTGATGATTGAATGTGGCTTCCTTTCTAATCCTGAAGAAGCTGCAAAGCTTGAAACTGAAGAGTATCAGAGTCAAGTTGCATTCACAATTTTTAGTGGAATTAATAAATTTTTAAGTTCAAATAAATAGTTTTATAAGGAGAAGAAAATGGCCGGGAAAGTAAAAAGTGTTTATGTCTGCAATGAATGTGGATATCAAAGCCCGAAGTGGAACGGAAAATGTCATAACTGTGGTGCGTGGAACAGCTTTGAGGAAGAAACAACTGTTGTTACCTCTTCAAAAGCTTCTGCTTCAAAAGTAATCGATGTCACATCGCAGATTATGGAGCTTTCGGAAGTTGATACACTCACAGATGATGTCAGATATTCAACAGGAGTAGGCGAACTCGACAGAGTACTCGGTGGCGGTCTTGTTAAAGGCAGTCTTGTACTTCTCGGCGGTGAGCCTGGTATAGGAAAATCAACGCTCCTCTTACAGATTTGCCAGTATTTCGGCAAGGATAACAGTATCCTATATGTATCGGGAGAGGAATCTGCACGGCAGATAAAGCTTCGTGCTGACAGGCTTGGTGTTACAACAGAAAGCCTGTATATACTCACGCAGACTGATGCACAGTCAATCTGCGATGCTGTTGTAAAGAATAAACCTGGTATTGTTATAATTGACTCAATCCAGACAATGAGTATTGCTGAAATTTCTTCAAGTCCGGGAAGTATCACACAGGTTCGTGAATGTACAAATATGTTTATGCGGACAGCAAAATCTGAAGAAATACCTATGTTTATTGTCGGTCATGTTAATAAGGACGGTGCAATCGCAGGACCAAAGGTAATGGAGCACAT
>CALMXN010000253.1 GCA_937871145.1 uncultured Clostridia bacterium | reverse complement strand
CGTCACAATTTTGTTTCAGGAACACATTCGCTTTCTGTTGCACTGTTCGGCGTTTTAAGAACAGGCGATACATTGCTTTCATTAACAGGTAAGCCTTATGATACACTTGAAGAAGTAATCGGACTAAGCGGGGATAAGGGCAATGGTTCACTTGCTGATTTCGGAGTAAAATACTCACAGGTTGACTTGCTGCCAAGTGGCAAAGCTGATCTTGCTCAGATAAAAGCAAAAGCAAAAGACGCAAAGGTTGTCTACATACAGCGCTCAAGGGGATACTCTCTCCGTCCGTCACTTACTGTTGAAGAAATCGGTGATATGGCAAAAGCCGCAAAAGAATCCAATCCTTCAGTAATTGTTATGGTTGATAACTGTTACGGTGAATTTGTTGAAGAAAAAGAGCCTGTTCAGGTCGGTGCTGATCTTATTATCGGCTCACTTATAAAAAATCCAGGTGGAGCTATTGCCTCAACCGGTGGATATATCGCAGGACGTGCCGATCTTATTGAGCTTTGCTCATATCGTCTGACCTGTGTAGGAATGGGTAAGGAAGTCGGTTGTACCTTAAATCAGAACAGGGAAATGTTAATGGGCTTTTTCTTTGCGCCGACAGTGGTTGCAAGTGCAGTTAAAACTTCAACCTTTGCCTGCAGATTATTTGAACTTTTAGGCTATGAATGCTTCCCTAAAAAAGACGAAAAGCGTTCCGATATAATTGCTGCGATAAAGCTTGGCAATGAAAAGTCACTTGTTGCTTTTTGTCAGGGAATTCAAAAGGGTGCGCCGGTTGATTCCTTTGTTTCACCAGAAGCTTGGGATATGCCTGGCTATAATAGCAAGGTTATTATGGCAGCAGGAACTTTCACAATGGGTGCATCTATTGAACTTTCAGCTGATGCTCCTATAAGAGAACCATTTGCAGTATGGCTTCAGGGTGGCATAACATACCCGACGGGTAAAATGGGAATACTTCTTGCAGCACAGGAAATGTCAGACAGGGGAATTATTTAGTCGTATTTCTTGAAAATATATATTTTTTAAGATATAATTAAATTACAAAAAAAATTACGGAGGTGCAACAATGGCAGATCTTTTTACAGTACCACTAAAAGCAATTATCGATGAGTTTTCACTTGAAAGTATTTATCTCCCTGCGGCAGCAGAGGATATCAACATCAGTGATACCGAAGTTACCCGTCCTGGAGCGCAGCTCATGGGCTTCTATGAGTACTTTGTTGCTGAAAGAATTCAGATTTTCGGTAATATGGAATTTGCTTATCTTCACTCTATTGACAAGAATTTAAGACGCGAACGTATAGAAGAGCTTTTCTCAAAGAAAATTCCTTGTGTAATTGTTGCACACGGTCTTGAAATATACCCTGAGATGACAGAGTTTGCTGAAAAATATGGTGTTCCTCTATTGAGAACACTTGACCAGACTTCAAGCTTTCTTGCCGCAATAATAGCTTTTCTGAACCTTAAGCTTGCTCCAAGAATAACCCGCCACGGTGTTCTTATAGAAGTTTATGGTGAGGGAGTCCTCATCTGTGGTGAAAGTGGCGTCGGAAAGAGCGAAACTGCTATCGAACTTGTAAAACGTGGACATCGTCTTGTTGCTGACGATGCTGTTGAAATAAGAAAGGTTTCAAGTAGGAGTCTTGTCGGTCAGTCACCAGCAAATATCCGACACTTCCTTGAATTGCGTGGTATTGGTATTATCAACGCAAGAAGGATTTTTGGTATGGGTGCTGTTAAGGTTACTGAAAAAATCGACCTTATTGTTGAGCTTGAACTATGGGATCCTAATAAGGTTTACGACAGAATGGGTATGGACAATGAATACACTTCTATTCTGGGAGTAAAAGTTCCTTCACTTACTGTTCCTGTAAAGCCAGGTAGAAACCTTGCTGTTATTCTCGAAGTTGCTGCTATGAACAACCGTCAGAAAAAGATGGGCTACAATGCCGCACAGGAGCTTCTTGACAATCTTGGTCTTAATATGGACTCAAAAGATAAGGTTAAGAAATGGGACTTATTCTAATATAAATTAATAATAATTCAGGAGATTTAAATGCAAATTATCGCAGACTTGCACACGCACACTATTGCATCGACACATGCTTATTCAACAATCTTGGAAAATTCCGTCTGTGCAAAGGAAAACGGATTAAAAGCAATAGGAATGACAGATCATGCGCCAACTATGTGGGATGCTCCGCATATATGGCATTTTGACGGACTTGGCTC
>CALMXN010000252.1 GCA_937871145.1 uncultured Clostridia bacterium | reverse complement strand
CGATCTTTTCACGGGTAATTGTGTCGGCTCTGCCTGCTTCAACAGTATATTCCCTCAGATGTGTGAGGTCAAAGCTTGAATTTACTGCTTTCATAAGTGATTCAAGCTGCTGTGCTGAAATAGCTGTTGGAGTTCCACCACCGAAATATACTGTATCAAGCTTTAAATTCAGCTCGGAAGCAATTTTTGCAGTGTATTTAATTTCTTCACAAAGATTTTCAATGTACTGAGGAATGATTTTTATGACTCTGTCAATTGATTGTGAAACAAATGAACAATATGAGCACCTTGACGGGCAGAATGGTATTGAAACATAAAGGCTGAAGGTGTCATTTCTGAGATTTTTGAGAATAACATTCTGGGTTTTTGATGTAAGAACAGCAAGATTGATTTTTTCACGGCTGACTAAATATTTATGTTCCAACTCTTGCTTAATCTGTTCTTCAGTGTAACCATTTTCGAGCATTTGGTTCACTCTTTTGACAGGGCGGACCCCTGTGATAAGTCCCCATCCTGGGGTAATTCCTGTGAGTTTTTTAAGGCATAAAAACAAAAGTCTTGCAAGTTCAAGCTCACATTTTTTATCAAGCTTATCTTCGCAGTTCTTTACGCTTGAAGAAAGCTTTGCAGTTTTATCATCAAGCCTTACAAAAGCATATAGATATGTCTTTGTCCTGCCCGTTTTCTTTCGCATAGCGCAAAGGTCACCCTCTGTGTTCCTTTCGTCATACAGAATGGTGAAAAGCTGTGCCGGAAAGAAAAGCTTTACAATGCTTTCAAGCTCATATTTATAATCGTTTCCACTGAAAATCAAGGTCATTGTTTTTAGTCCTTTAGTTTTAATTTGTAATGTTTCTTATGTCAATGTTAACATTCTTAATGGGTTGGAGTGACTTCTAATCATTCAATATTAATATTGAAGCGGCGCGTGGGTGACTTTTATTCTTTATTAGTATTCATATGCGAAGGGGTACGGGGGCGACCGCAAAGCCACCGATAATTATATTTATTGCTTGTATTAATACTTTTTGTTTATGTCCTTTTTTGTCTTGATAAAAGAAAGAAATAAAGAACTCAAAGAATAAATT
>CALMXN010000251.1 GCA_937871145.1 uncultured Clostridia bacterium | reverse complement strand
TATGACAGGAATGTCTGTTATGGACATTAACATGAGTGATAAAGATGTTTACAGCCTCTTTACTTCACCAAAAGCATTGAATGTTAATGCACAAGAAATTGATTGTGAAACCGGTACGCTTGGCATCCCTGAAATGGGAACTGCTTTTGTTAGACAGATGCTTCTTGATGCACAGCCAAAAAATTTCAGTGACTTACTTCAGATTTCCGGACTTTCACACGGTACTGACGTTTGGCTCGGCAATGCTCAGGAGCTTATAAAAAAAGGTACCTGTTCAATCAGTGAAGTTATAGGAACACGTGACAGTATTATGACTTATCTGATTTATCACGGCGTTGATCCAAAGCTTTCATTTAAAATTATGGAAATTACCAGAAAAGGTAATGCTCCAAAGCTCCTTACTGATGAAATGAAGCAAACTATGCTTGATAATAATGTACCTCAATGGTATATTGATAGCTGTCTTAAAATCAAATATATGTTCCCGAAGGCACATGCTGCTGCTTATGTAATTGCTGGTATCAGACTTGCATGGTTCAAGGTACATAAACCTCTTGAGTTTTATTCAGCTATTTTCACTGTTCGTGGTGAAGATTTTGACGCTGAAGTTGCTGTGAAGGGCAAAATGACAACAAGATATAAACTTGATGAACTTAAGCAAAAAGGAAATGACCGAAGCACAAAAGAAGACAATATTTTTGAAATGATTATGCTCACAAATGAAATGCTATGCAGAGGTTTTGAGTTCTTACCAGTTGATATTTATAAATCACATTCAACGATTTATAAAATAGAAGACGGAAAATTAAGACTGCCATTCTGTTCATTAAAAGGTGTCGGAGAAAACGCAGCAAAAAGCCTTTATGAAGCAGCACAACAGGGTGAATTTATTTCAATTGAAGAATTCCAGTCGAGAAGTTCAGCCTCAAAAACTGTCATAGAAGTGCTAAAAAACATGGGCGCTTTTGGTGATTTGCCTGATACAAGCCAGATGACGTTGTTTTAATTTAGATATTATGCCTTATTGACAATTTCAATGCAGTGTGATATTATGATACCATAGTATCACGTTACTACACTAAAGTGGAGGCTAATTATGAAGAGATTTGATCTTATTACCCCCGAGGGGACAAAAGATTTGCTTTTTGACGAATGTCAGGCAAGAAGAGAAGTAGAAAACAATCTTAGGAATATTTTTATTGGCATGGGTTATAGCGAGGTTGTGACACCAGGTATTGAATTCTTTGATGTATTCAATAAAAAATCCAGCTATATACCGCAGGAGTGCATATATAAGCTTACTGATGCAAAGAGCAGACTTATTGCAATAAGACCTGATTCTACTATTCCGATAGCGCGTATGGTTGCAACAAGACTTAAAGATTATGCTTTGCCTTTACGCTTATTCTATAATCAGAGTATATATTCAATCAATCCTGCTCTTTCAGGAAGAAGTGATGAGGAAGTTCAGGCTGGTATAGAACTTATCGGCTCATCATCAAAAAAAGCTGATCTTGAAGTTTTGTCGCTTGCTATTCAGGCTTTATCTTCATATGATTCTGAGAATTTTAGAATTGAAATTGGCGACATAGGATTTTTTACAGAACTTGTTTCACGACTTGATGTTGATTCATCTGTTGAAGAAGATATAAGAAGATTAATTGAAGTGAAGAACTATCCGGCATTGAATGACTTCCTTGATTCAATAGGTGATAATCAGATAACAAAAGCATTAAAGCAACTTCCAAGATTATTTGGTGGGGTTGAAGTATTTGAAAAAGCTTCTACATTATTCTCTGATGAGAAAATTGATCTTATCTTATCTGATTTAAAGGGCTTATATAACAAGCTTGAAATATTAGGTTTTAACGGAAGAATTGCTGTTGACCTCGGTATTGTTAACCGTACAAATTATTATACAGGAATTGTCTTCAGAGGATACCTGCAGGGCTATGGTGAGGCTGTTCTTTCTGGCGGAAGATATGATAAGCTTATATCTGAATTTGGCTATGATGTGCCTGCTATTGGCTTTGGTATAAATGTTGATGCAGTTTCATCAATAATAAGAAAAAACAATAAATCTTCTGACAGCACAAAAACTGATATTATTGTTTTTGGAAACAATGGTTATGAAATGAAAGCTCTTACAGTTGCTCAGAAGCTTTACAACGAAGGTAAAAAAGTTGAGAATGCAGTTTTTGAAACTATAGAAGAAGTTAAAGAATACGCAAAATTATATTGCATAAAAGAAATATGCAAAGTTTCTGAAAGTATAGAATTTATCAATTTGCAAGGTGGTGCTGACAATGAATAAACCATTAAGAATTGCTTTGACAAAAGGCAGACTTGAAAAGGATACGATGGGTCTGCTTGAAAAAATAGGTTTTGATTGCACCGCATTACACGAAAAAGGCAGAAAGCTTATTCTTTCAATTCCTGACGCAAACCTTGAAGTAGTACTTGCAAAAGCTGCAGATGTTATTACATATGTTGAACACGGTGTTTGTGATATGGGTGTTGTCGGTAAGGACACAATTATGGAAATGCATGGCAAGTTCTTTGAGCTTGTTGATTTAGGCTTCGGAAAATGCAGATTTGCTCTTGCAACCAAAAAGGGAAGTTCATTTTACGGTGGTTATGATGTAAAAACAATTGCAACAAAATATCCGAATGTTTCAAGAGCTTTCTTTGAAAGCAAGGGTATGGATGTCGAAATTGTTAAGATTGAGGGCTCTGTTGAGCTTGCTCCTTTGCTTGAATTATCAGACGGAATAGTTGATATTGTTGAAACAGGAACAACACTTAAGGAAAACGGGCTTGAAGTAATTGAAGATATTGCACCTATTTCAGCAAGATTAATTGTCAATATGGTAAGTATGAAATTAAGACAGAATGAAATAGAAGCATTGATAAAACAGATAGAAAGTAATATTTGAGGTGATAACGTGCTTAAAAAGATATATGCAAATGGGAAAGACGAATACGAATTCTTAAAAAAGCTTGATTCCAGAAATGCCGAAAAAGATAAAAAGGTCACAGCTGTTGTATCTGAAATAATTGAAAATGTCAAGACGAATGGTGATAAGGCAGTTCTTGCTTATACAGAAAAGTTTGACGGCAAGCTACCTGAATACTATGAGGTCCCAAGAGAAGTTATTAACGACGCAATGACAGAAGCTGACGAAAGCTTTGTTAATGCTTTGCTTAATGCTATGGAAAATATATCAGACTTCCATAACAGACAAAAGGAACAAGGTTTTATCAATCCACTACCTGACGGTTCGATTCTCGGTCAGAAGGTAAGGGGACTTAACAGAGTTGGTCTTTATGTTCCTGGCGGAACAGCCGCTTATCCTTCATCTGTACTTATGAATGCAATTCCAGCAAAAATTGCAGGCGTAAAAGAAATTATTATGGTAACACCTCCTCTTAAGGACGGCACACCAAACAAAGATATACTTGTTGCTGCTTCAATATGTGATGTTGACAGAGTATTCCTTTCAGGTGGAGCACAGGCTGTTGCTGCTCTTGCTTTTGGAACAGAAGCAATACCAAAAGTTGATAAAATTGTTGGCCCTGGTAATATCTTTGTTGCAACCGCTAAAAAGCTTTTATACGGAATTGTTGATATTGACATGATTGCTGGACCAAGTGAGATACTAATTCTCGCTGACCACAAAGCAAACCCAAAGTATATCGCTGCTGATTTAATGTCACAGGCTGAACATGATAAGCTTGCATCATCAATTCTTGTTACTACAAGCGAAACTATTGCTGATGCAACAATTGCTGAAATTGAAAGACAGATTAAAACACTTTCAAGAGCTGAAATAATAGAAAGATCATTAAAAGACTTTGGTGCTATAATTATCTGCGATAATACAAATAAAGCCGTAGAACTTGCTAACAGCCTTGCACCAGAACATCTTGAGGTTTTACTCGAAAATCCTATGGAATATCTCGGACGTCTTGATAATGCTGGTTCAATATTCCTTGGCGCTTATGCTCCTGAACCTTTGGGCGATTACTACGCTGGGCCAAACCACGTTCTACCTACAAGTGGCACAGCACGTTTCTTCTCACCTTTATCAGTAAGTAGCTTTACAAAGCGTTCAAGCTATATTTATTACACTGATAATGCACTTGCAAATGCAAAGAACGATATTATTCTCATTGCCGAAAAGGAAGGTTTAACAGCACACGCAAACTCAATTAAAGTGAGGTTTTAACTAATGGCTTATGAACTTAACAATAAACTTTCAAAGCTAAAGCCTTATGACCCGATTGAAGGGGAATATAAAATCAGACTTGATGCAAATGAATCTTACATAAATCTTAATGATTCACTGTCCGATATTATTTCTACGGAAATAACTAAACTTGATTTAAACAGATATCCAGACCCTTATGCAACAAAAGCTGTTAATGCATTCGCTGATTTTTACGGTATAGATAATAAATTTGTTACGGCAGGCAACGGTTCTGATGAATTGATATCAATAATAACAAGTTGTTTTCTTGAAAGTGGTGACAAGGTTGTTACCTTAACACCTGATTTTTCAATGTATGCTTTTTATGGTAGCCTTTATGAGCTTGAAGTTTTGAAGTTTGCAAAGGATAATGATACATTTGAAACTGATTGTGATAAGCTTATTGATTATTGCAAGAATAACAAAGCAAAAATGCTTATATTTTCAAACCCTTGTAATCCGACTTCAATCGGAATTGATAGGGAAAGTATTTTAAAAATTGTGAAGAGCTTATCCTGTCTTGTTGTTATTGATGAAGCTTACATGGATTTCTGGGATCAGAGTATTTTAAGCGAAGTAAAGTATTATGATAATCTGATTATCTTGAAAACCTGCTCAAAGGCAATCGGGCTTGCAGGAATCAGATTTGGTTTTGCTGTTGCTGGCGAAACTGTTACTACTGCTTTAAAAGCTGCAAAATCACCTTATAACACTGATTTAGTATCACAGAAGCTTATTGAGGTTGCTTTCAGCAATCCTGATATATTAAAAGCTAATACGCAACAGATTATAGTAAGTACAAAAGCTTTTTATTATTCATTTGTTGCATTGGCTAATAATTATTCTTGCTTAGAAAAGATATATAAGACTTCCACTAATTTTATATTTATTAAAACTAATAAAGCTAAAGAAATATATACCGAATTATTAAAACAATCAATTGCTGTAAGATGCTTTGATGGATACTTAAGAATATCAACTGGAACAGAAGAAGAAAATGCTACTGTTCTTAAAAAATTTGAAAAAATTATAAGAAATTATTAATTTAGAATTGTTTAAAAGGAGACATATTTATGAAGCTTTTAAGAAAGCCTTTACTCTTATTATTAGTAATAGTAATGTTCATATTTTCATCCTGCAAGATTAATATTGGCTCAGTAAAAAATACTGATAGCTCAAGTAATTCTGATAGTTCATCAAGTTCTGAGTCATCTTCAGAGATCGATAGTTCTTCAATAGAAGATTCTTCTTCTAATACTTCAACAACGACTGTAAAACCACCTGTTTCAAATATAGGAATTCCTGTCAATCAGCACGGACAATTGAAAGTTAACGGATCGCATATAGTTGACAAAAACAATAATATCTATCAGCTTAAAGGCTTATCAACTCATGGCATATCATGGTTCCCGGATATTGTTACAAAAGAATCATTCAAAACACTTCGTGATAACTGGCACGTAAACAGCATTAGACTTGCTATGTATGTTGATGAATATGGCAATGGTTCCTGCTATCTTAATAACAAGCAAGTTAATAAGGAGCTTATGAATAAAGGTATTCAGTATTGTATTGACCTTGGAATGTATGTAATAATCGACTGGCATGTTTTGAACCCAGGTGATCCTAATAAATATACTTCAGACGCAATCAGCTTCTTTGATGAATTTGCAAAGAAATACAATAAGTACCCTAATATAATCTATGAAATCTGTAATGAACCAAACGGTAATGTTAATTGGAATACTAACATCAAACCATACGCAGAAAAGGTAATCAGCACAATAAGAAAATATGATAAAGACGCAATAATCATTGTCGGAACAGGCACATGGAGTCAGGATATTCAGGATCCAGTGAATAACAGATTAAGTGATAAAAATGTTGTTTATGCTTTACATTATTATGCAGCAACCCACAAGCAATCATTAAGAGACAGACTGGCGCAGTGCTATAAAGCAGGCTTACCTGTACTTGTTTCTGAATTTGGTAACTGTAGTGCTGATGGTAATGGTGGTAATGACTTTAACGAGGCAAAAAAGTGGTTACAGCTACTTGATTCATATCATATAGGTTATTATAACTGGGCGCTTGCTGATAAGAATGAAAGCTGTTGCATATTCAAACCAGGTACAAATTTAAAATCTGGAAATTGGTCTGATAGTCAGCTTACTGAAAGCGGTAAATTTATTAAAGACTGGTATACAAAATAAGAAATCAGGAGGTCATTATGAGAACAGCATCTATATGATCGTGCTGCTGGCACCAGACAGTCAAC
>CALMXN010000250.1 GCA_937871145.1 uncultured Clostridia bacterium | reverse complement strand
CTTGATGGAAAAGTCAAATATATTGACGTTTATGTCAAGCCGATATGGGAGTAAAATATTATTTAAAATAATAGCAAATTTAAAAAAGGGGGAAATTTAAAATGCCTAAAATCACAGTAAATTTTGATAAGTGCAAGGGCTGCGGACTATGTACAACATCTTGTCCAAAGAAAATCGTTGCAATGCAGAAGGAAAAGAGAAATGCCAAAGGCTATTTCACTGCTGTCTGCATAGATGACAGTGCTTGTATCGGATGCTCAATGTGTGCTATGATGTGCCCAGACTGTGCAATTATAGTTGAAAAGTAGTTTTATCAGAATTAAATAACACAATTGTTTAGGAGTGAAAATTGATGGAAAGAAACTTAATGAAGGGAAATGAAGCATTAGCTGAAGCCGCTATGAGAGCTGGCTGTAAATGCTTTTTCGGTTATCCTATTACCCCGCAGACTGAAATTGCTGCATATCTCGCTAAGAAAATGCAGAAGGCTGGTGGAGTATTCCTCCAGGCTGAAAGCGAAATTGCTGCTATCAATATGGTACTTGGTGCAGCATCAACAGGAACACGTTGTATGACATCTTCATCTTCACCTGGAATCAGTCTTAAGAGCGAAGGTATTTCATATATATGCGGATCTGATTTACCTTGTGTAATCATTGATGTACAAAGAGGTGGTCCTGGTCTTGGCGGTATTCAGCCTTCACAGGCAGACTACTGGCAGGTAACAAAAGGACTTGGTCACGGCGACTTCCATGTTCTCGTATTTGCTCCTTCAAGTGTTCAGGAAATGGTGGATATGGTTGTTAAAGCATTCGATATGGCTGATGAATACAGAATGCCAGCTATGATTCTTGCTGATGGTCTTCTCGGACAGATGATGGAACCTGTTGTATTCCCTGAAATCAAGGCTGAAAATATTGAAAAGCCTTGGGCTACAAACGGTCACCAGAATAAGAGAAAGCACAATATCGTAAATTCATTGTACTTGAATCCTGATTTACTTGAAAAATCAGTTGTTGAGAGATTCGACAGATACAAGAAGATTGCTGATACCTGCACAGACGCTGAATTTTATATGACAGATGATGCAGATATTATCGTAACAGCATACGGAGCAACTGCTCGTGTATGTAAGAGTGCAGTAAATATGGCTCGTGAAGCTGGAATAAAAGTTGGACTTCTCCGTCCAAAGACAGTATGGCCTTTCCCTGCAAAAGAAGTTGAAAAGGCTTGCGCAAATGCAAAGAACGTTCTTTGTGTTGAAATGAGTATGGGTCAGATGATTGATGATGTTAAGCTTGCAATTAACTGCTCAAAGCCAGTTGCCTTCTTCGGAAGAACAGGTGGAATTATTCCAAAGCCAACAGAGGTATTGGAAGAAATCAAGAAGCTTGCAAAGTAATAACACAAATTAATTAGAAAAGGATGATAATAAATGGCTATAGTATTTGAAAAACCAAAAGCATTGGCTGATATAGCAATGCACTATTGCCCTGGCTGTACTCATGGTATTATCCACAGATTAGTGGCTGAAGTTATCGACGAAATGAATATAGAGGGCGACACAATCGGCGTTTGTCCGGTTGGATGTTCAGTAATGGCATATGACTATTTTAACTGTGATATGATTGAAGCAGCACACGGCCGTGCCCCTGCTACTGCAACAGGCGTAAAGAGAGCAATGCCTGATAAGTTCGTATTCACATATCAGGGCGATGGTGACCTTGCTGCTATCGGTACAGCAGAAACTGTTCACGCTGCAACTCGTGGTGAAAATATTGTTGTTATTTTCGTTAACAACACAACCTACGGTATGACAGGCGGACAGATGGCTCCAACAACTCTTCCTGGTCAGATTACACAGACAACACCTTACGGACGTGATCCAAAGGTTGCTGGTTATCCGGTAAGAGTATGTGAAATGCTCGCTACACTCACTGGTACAGCACTTGCACAGCGTGTTGCTGTTGATAGTGTTCCACATATAAGAGAAGCTAAAAAAGCAATCAGAAAAGCTTTCGAAAATCAGAAGAACGAGAAGGGCTTTTCTATCGTAGAAGTTCTTTCAACATGTCCTACAAACTGGGGACTTGCTCCAACAGAGGCTCTTGAAAGACTCAGAGCAGATATGATCCCTTACTATCCTCTCGGTGTATACAAGGACATTGACGAAAAGGAGGATAAGTAATTATGACAAGTGATATTATCTTAGCCGGTTTCGGTGGACAGGGAATACTCTTTGCTGGAAAGCTTCTTGCTTATACAGGTCTTATGGATGAAAAGGAAGTTTCATGGCTCCCTTCATACGGTCCTGAAATGCGTGGAGGTACAGCAAACTGTTCAGTTGTTATTTCTGATGATGAAATCAGCTCACCACTTGTACTTGAGCCAGATGAACTTATCGTAATGAACACACCTTCATTTGAAAAATTCATCAACGCTGTTAAGCCAGGTGGAAAAGTATTTATTGACTCAACAATGATTGAAGAAAAATCAGACAGAACTGATATTGACTGCTACTACATCCCTGCAACAGACCTTGCTACACAGAACAATCTTAAGGGAATGGCTAACATCATTCTTATCGGAAAGCTTCTTAAGGAAACAGGTCTTACAACAATGGATGTTGTTAAAAAGGGTATTGCAAAGGTTGTTCCACCAACAAAGGCACAGCTTATTGACTTGAACCTTAAAGCAATTCAGCTTGGTATGGAATATTAATTTAATATCAGATATTAAGAGACGGGCATTGTCCCGTCTTTTCTGCTGTTTATAAATAATATTAATTTGACTTTTTGACAATTATTATATAAAATTAATTTATAATAAAAATGTACAC
>CALMXN010000249.1 GCA_937871145.1 uncultured Clostridia bacterium | reverse complement strand
TATCGTGAAGAACCGCAGCAATCTCAAGAATCTGTTGCTGATTTTTATTAAGACCCTCAAGCTCTCCAATCAACTTTGCATATGCATATACTTTCATAAAGTGATTTATTCTTCTTGCGTCGCCTTTATCATATTCAATAGCCTTCTGTATTATCATATTAATCATATTTTCACCTCATATTGATTTTAACATATCTGTGCCGAAAAACAATGGAAAGCTCCCCCACTTGCTCAAAAATATATATTATGTTATTATAAAAAAATAAGGAGTGATTATTTTGGAAAACGACTTCAGTCTTCCACAAGGGATAGAAATCAACGACATCTCAGGCATACACAACTGTTTTGAAGCAACACAGAAAAACATACTCGCCAGTATAAGCTCCGATAAGCTTATGAAGATACTTTCAGAGCTTGTAAAACAGCTTACTGCTCCAGTATTTTTCTTTATTGAAACACCATGTGACGAAGAAACCGAAAAAAAGCTCCGCAAGGATGATTCAAGCCCCTTACACAAGGATGTATATTATCTTGACAACTGTACAACAAAAGTTGCACTTGCTATAATAAAGCGTTATGGGGAACTTCTTCTCAACGACGGACTTGTACAGTTCGGATTTGGTTCAAATACAGAAAATGAAGAAATCTATGTTATGAAGTATAATGTATTAAGCATTTATGCAGAGGATACTTCTTCATTCTGTAATATTCTGAAAAATTATAATATTACACAGGAGAATAATATTAAAACCTTGTGGGATATACTATCAGAAGATAATCAAGGTGCCTGCACACTTATTGACCTTAATGGTGAGAGCATTTTTGATATTGTGGAAAATCTCAAGGACGAGGGCTTATATTTTTCACACCAGGCTGAAGATAACTAATTTTTATATATAAAGGAGTTTATTATGAACATATGGCATAACTTTTCGCCAAAGAAAATCAATCAGAATGATTTCTATTCGGTAATAGAAATACCAAAGGGAAGTAAAATCAAGTATGAGCTTGATAAGGACACTGGTTTTCTTCTAATGGACAGAATTCTTCACACATCAACCCACTACCCTGCAAACTATGGTTTTATTCCAAGAACTTATGCAGAAGACGGCGACCCGCTTGACGTACTTGTTTTATGTTCAGAAACACTTGAGCCTCTCTCACTTGTAAAGTGCTACCCAATTGGTGTTATTTCAATGATCGACAGTGGTTCTGCCGACGATAAGATTATCGCTATTCCTTTTAACGATCCGACTTATAATACTTACACTGATATCAATCAGCTCCCAAGACATATTTTTGACGAAATGTCACACTTCTTCTCGGTATACAAGGCTCTGGAAAATAAAGAAACCGCCATTGATGAAATCAAGGGCAAGGAAGATGCTATAAAAATTATTCAGAGTTCTATTGACCGATATATTGATAGCTATTGCAAATAAAAAATAAAACCGCCTGGATTCAGACGGTTTTTTATTTAGAAATTTTTATTGATATAGTCAACTGACTTTGCAAGCTCCTGCATTGGGTTTTCCATTTTACTGCTCAGCTCAACTATTATCCACTCAAGATGATTATTGACACAGTAATCGTATATTGGTTTTACTGTTGCTGTTCCGTAACCGATTGCTGAAGGAATGTGGTTACTACCGTCTTTTATATGTATAAGAGGTATGCGTTCCTTATACTTTTCAATAAGCTCCATAACATCAACGCCAGCCTGCTCTGCCCAGAAGGCATCAAGCTCAAGCTTAAGTCTTGTATTGTTCATTATTGAAGTCAATGCAATTTCACCAGTCACGAACTTTTTGAATTCACGTTCGTGATTGTGATATAAAAGCTCTATCCCCTGTGTTTCAAGTCTGTGTTCAAGGGAATTAAGGTCATTCATAAGCATTGATAAGCTCTCAAGTCCGTGAATATCCCCGTATGTAATAACAATTCTCTTACAACCGAGTTCTTTATGATATGCGACAACATCATCATATTCATCAAGAAGTTCGAGTACATCAATGTGTGATGCAACGATAGCAAGGTTATACTTTTTTGTTAATTCAAGTATTTCTTTTGCGCTTTTCCCATGAAAGCCGCAAAATTCAACGCCACGAAAGCCAAGTCCTCTCAGCTTTTTAAAGGTTCCATCCATATCGGCGGCGCATTCTTTATTTATAGGGTTTAATTGCACTGCAATATTGTTAAGCATCGTGAACCTCCTGTCCTATTAATCTCCCGTAGAATGCCTTAATACAATTCTATGTGGAATAATATAATGCTTTTTGTCTTTTACTTCGTTTGAAATATTACTGATAAGTTTTTGGATAACAAGCTGACCCATTTGATAGCTTGGCTGGTCAACTGTTGAAATAGAAGGACTGTACATATTTGATAGTAAAATATTGTCAAATCCCATTATTGCAAGATCCTTGCCGACATTAACTCCACAAGATAAAGCGCGAGATACAATCCCTATAGCTAAAAGATCCGATACTGCAAATATCGCTGTCGGCTTATCATCAAGTGAATTAAAATAATCAAATGCCTGCTTTCCACAGTCAAAAGAATACTGCGTTTTATATATGTATTTTTTTTCTATTTCAATACCATTCTCAGTAAGTGCTTCAATGTAGCCTGCTTCACGTTCTAATGAATATCGTACAAAATGTTTAGCGCACACAAACCCAATTTTTCTATGTCCTTTATCTATTAATGTATTAACCGCATCTTTTGATGCCTGCCTGTCCGCTACTGAAACGGTAAGAACATCTGCGCCTTCAACAGTTTCACAGCATAAAGCAATATTATACTTTTCTGATATCTGATGAATTTCTTCCCTCGACATTTTTGTAGAAAAGATAACTGCTGCGTCGACTGTCCTGTTATATAGCATTTCAAGTGATTTGATTTCTTCAAGCGAGTCAACATTACTGATACTTGTAATCAGATCATATCCAAGTGCTGTAGCTGTGCCCTGCATTCCTGTAATAATCTTTGAATAAAAGTCATGTTCAACGGTAGGGATAATTACAAGGATTATGTTTGTTGAGGATTTCCTAAGGTTCCTCCCAAGTGAATTAGGAGTGTAGTTAAGGTCCTTGACTGCCTGCTGTACAGATGCTCTTGTCTCATCAGAAACAAGAGCAGTATCGTTCAAAACTCGCGAAACAGTTATCATGATTT
>CALMXN010000248.1 GCA_937871145.1 uncultured Clostridia bacterium | reverse complement strand
AGCAATCTGGACTCCAGAAAACAAAAAGCAATAATTGTATCTATCTATACTAATTAATAAGGGGCGGGCAGTGCGCCCGTCCCTTATTTTATTTTTACCTTTTTAAAAATAGCTTGATTTATAAATAGAATGAAAGGGTATAGTAGTAGAAGAGGTGCTATTATATTAGGGTGAAATATGTCATCTCGTAATTTGAACAATTCAAGAGGATTATTAAAATCGAAAAGCATAAGTTATTCAAAATGGGGATATATTTTTTTGATACCATTTTTCTTGACTTTTGCGATATTTGCATTATATCCTCTTCTCTCAACGTTTTATTATAGTTTCTTTAACTATTACCAGGATATGGCCTCGTTTGGTAAAGTTATAGGTCCATCATTTATTGGTATGGAGAATTTCAAGTCCTTATTTGAAGATGGATTAAAGTCTGAGATTATTAAGTATTTCTATAATACTTTTTTATTGTGGATTGTTGGATTTATTCCTCAGATAGTTATTTCATTATTATTTGCTAAGTGGTTTACTGATTTAAGATTAAATTTGAAAGCTACAGGCTTCTTTAAAGTTATTATCTATTTGCCAAACATTATTATGGCAGCTTCTATGGCTATGATATTCTTCTTGCTGTTCGGTGATAAAGGACCTATTAATAATATATTGATAAATCAGTTTGGACATGAGGCAATAAGATTCTTTGCAATTCCTTGGGCAACAAGAGGTATTATTGCATATATTAATTTCATTATGTGGTATGGTAATACTACAATTCTGTTGATGGCTGCTATTATGGGTGTTGATATATCTTTATATGAGTCTGCTCAGATAGATGGTGCAAATTCATCAACAATTTTCTTTAAGATTACATTACCTTTAATCAGACCAATTTTGGTATTCGTATTGGTTACATCATTAATTGGTGGTATTCAGATGTTTGATATTCCAAACACAATGTCATTTGGATCTGGAGCGCCTAACATGACAACAATGACAGTTGTTATGTACTTGAATAGATTGTTAGGTACATCTAAGAACTACGGAATGGGTGGAGCTGTATCTGTAATTCTGTTCATTGTTGCAGCTTTATTAAGCTTCCTTGTTTTCAGAATGAACTCAGAACCGAAAAAGAAGGGAGCTAAGTAATATGAGCAAGTTTTCAAGCGCTGATGCGAGAAGAAACATTATAGGACTTAATATTAAGAGAACAATATGTTATATAGTTCTGATATTATTAGCTATTTTGTCTGTTTTTCCATTTATTATTCTTATAATCAACTCAACTCGTGAAGCTTCTGACATAACTGTAAATTTCTCACTTTTACCAGGCAAGGAACTAATTAAAAACTTAAAGGGAGTATTTGATCCAGGTAAGAAGGATACACTTCCTATGGCAACTGGATTTGTTAACAGCTTTATTATTTCAACTGCTGTTACAGTCCTTACAACCTACTTCTCAACAATAACTGCATATGCTATCCATGCATATAATTTTAAGTTTAAGAAGGCTGCTTTTTCATTTATAATGTTGATTATGATGGTTCCTACACAGATTTCAGCAATTGGTTTCTATATTTTAATGTTTAAGTTCAATTTGATTGATACATTCTGGCCTTTGATTTTACCAGCAATTGCAGCACCTACTACATTCTTCTTCTTGAAGCAGTACATGGAGAGCACATTGCCACTGGAAATTGTTGAAGCTGCTAGAATTGATGGTAGTGGTGAGTTCTCAACATTCAATAAGATTGTTATTCCTATGATGAAGCCAGCTATTGCTGTTCAGGCAATTTTTGCTTTCATCGGTACATGGAACACTTACTTCATGCCAGCTTTGATTATCAACTCTACACCGAAGAAGACAGTACCTATCTTGATTTTCCAGTTAAGAAGTCCGTCTTATGATGAGAATAACATTGCGTTGATTTATACAACTGTATTCACATCAGTAGTTCCTTTGATTATCGTTTACTTATTATTATCTAAGTTTATTATTAGAGGTATTGCTCTCGGAAGCGTTAAAGGTTAAATTATTCATAATAAAATCCCGGCTCTTTGTGAGCCGGGATTTTTTTGTTTAGTTATTTTTTCGAAATCATATACTCATCATAATCAGCAGATTCCTGCTTGTCTTTCGCTCGCTTGATTTCATAATACTTTTCAACATTCCCGTAATAAGCTTTTGTTTCCGTTGGAAGCCTCTTTCTTTTAAGCTTATTCTCTACAAAATCTCTGAACAGCGCATATATTAGTGCGAATGTAGGAACTCCAAGCAGCATACCAGTGAAACCGAACAAGCCACCTCCGAGGAATATTGCAAAGAGTACCCAGAAAGCAGGTAATCCTGTTGAATCACCAAGAATACGAGGACCTAAAATATTTCCGTCAAACTGCTGAAGAATCAAAATGAATATCAGGAATGGTATTACATCCCTTGGATTATCAAAAAATACGAGCATTGCACTTGGAATAGCTCCAATAAATGGACCGAAGAAAGGGATAATATTTGTAACACCAATTATCAGACTGATAAGAACAGAATAGTTAATACCGATAATTCTCATAATAATGAAGCATAAAATACCAATGATAATTGAGTCAATTATTTTTCCACTGATAAAGCCAATGAACATCTTGTTGGATTTATGATAAACATTGAAAATTCTTTGGCATGTCCTTTTAGGGAATATTGCGAGAGTCATTTTCTTAATCTGTGCAAGCAGATTTTCTTTACTTAACAGCAGATAAACTGAAACAATAAGTCCAAGTATGAAATCTTTAATTCCAATCAGGAAGTTGAGAGCACCTTTTGTTACGTTGGAAACGAAATTCTCAATGCCAGGTTGCTTATTTTCAACATAATTCTGCAGGTATTCGATTATGTTATCAAATTCTTTTTTGTAAAAATCATTTATTTTAGGATTTTTTTCAAGAATATTGTTAAATGTCTTTTGAATGTCATTTATCCAGTTACCCGATTTTTTAAAAATTGAAGAAATGTTGCGGGCAATTTCAGGAACAATAGCATAGAAGAAAAGGCTGATAATTAATAGAAAAAACAGCATTGTAAAAGCAACAGATATTCGCCTTGCGGCCTTTTTATGTGGTTTTTTCCTGCAGAACAGCTTTGTGTACGTTCGTTCTGACAGAATCATAATCGGATTCAGAAGATACGCTATAACAAATCCCCATATTATCGGTGCCAGTATTTTAATTATCCTTTGGAAAAACAACAGGAATCTGTCAAGCTTAAACAGAAACATTATCATGAGAAGACTTAACGCTACAATCAGTAGAATATAAAAAGTAAGAACATTGTTTTTTTTGTTTGTATTGAGTCGCATTCTCATCCTCCTTTCCTATATATTACTATTATACAATATATATTTGGTAATTTCTATATAAAAAATTCAAAATTAACATATAATTAATTATAAAGTTAAAAGTAATAAAGTAATAAAATAATAAATTACTGGTTGAATTTATACGAAGTTATGCTATAATAAGAAAAAGAAAATCTTGAATGGAGTAGAGTAATGGTAATAGCAAATAATTTCCTTGAAAATAAAAAGAATGCGCTGAAAAAGTATTTTAATAGAATGAATGATAAGCAGCAGGACGCTGTTTTTACCGTTAACGGGCCTTTATTGATTCTGGCAGGAGCAGGCAGCGGAAAAACTACAGTCCTCGTCAACAGAATTGCCAATATGATTCACTTTGGTAATGCTTATAACAACAGTAATGTTCCGGCAAGCATCACAGATGACGATAATCAATTCCTTAAGAAATATGCTGACGGAAGCGAAACAGACGACAACAGATTAAAGGATATCATTTCTGTTGATTGTGTTGAGCCTTGGAGTATTCTTGCAATTACATTTACAAACAAAGCAGCAGGTGAACTCAAAGACAGGCTTGAAAAAATGCTTGGTGAGCAGTCACAGGGTATTGTTGCAGCAACCTTCCACTCAACCTGCGTTCGAATATTAAGGCAGGAAATTGAAAGACTCGGATATCACAGGAGTTTTACAATATATGACAGTGATGACCAGCAAAGACTTATAAAAGCTTGTATTTCTGACCTTGAAATCAACGAAAAAATGTTCCCACCGCGAGCAATTCTGTCCGAAATCAGTAGGCAGAAGGACAATATGATTTCAACTGAGCAGTATGAAAAAGAAGCTCACGGCGATTACAGAAAAATGGTTATCTCAAGAATTTATAAGATGTATCAGAGCCGACTTTTCTCAGCAAATGCCGTTGACTTTGACGATATTATCAATCTCACAGTAAAACTATTTGAACAGTTCCCGGACGTGCTTGACCATTATCAGAACAGATTTAAATACATCCTTGTTGATGAGTATCAGGATACTAATCAGGTTCAGTATAAGCTTGTCAGCATGCTCTCACAGAAGCATCACAACCTCTGCGTTGTCGGTGATGATGACCAGAGTATCTATAAATTCAGAGGAGCCACAATAGAGAACATCCTCTCTTTTGAAGAACAGTTCACAAACGCAAAGGTTATACGTCTTGAACAGAATTATCGTTCAACACAGAATATTCTTTCTGTTGCAAATGAGCTTATCAAGAACAATATGGGCAGAAAGGGCAAGAACCTTTGGACTTCAAGTGGTGATGGAAGTAAAATTGTAGTTTTCAAAGCTGCTAATGAAGCAGGCGAATCAAAGTTCGTTGCTGAAACTATACTTGATGGTGTTAAGGCAGGAAACAAGTTCAATGACTTTGCAGTTCTTTATCGAATGAATGCACAGTCAAACAGCGTTGAAAAAGCCTTGATTGCAAGTGGTGTTCCTTATAAGATTTTTGGCGGACAAAAGTTCTATGACAGAAAAGAAATCAAGGATATGATTTCATATCTCGCTGTAATAAACAATCCGTCAGATATGTTAAGACTCAAGAGAATTATCAACGAGCCAAAGAGAAGCATCGGAAATGCAACAGTAACAGTTCTTGAACAGATTACTTCTGACTTAGGTTTAACTCCTATTGAGATACTCCGTGATGCTGCGCAGTATGCACCTCTTGCAAAGAAGTCAAAGCCACTTGTTGATGTTGCAAAAATGTTTGACAAATTAACTTCCTTTGCTGAAAAGAATACACTTGATGCTTTGCTTGATGAATTGCTTGACGTAACAGGCTACCTTGCATATATGAAATCACTCGGTGAAGAGGGAGCAATGCGTCTTGAGAATATCAACGAGTTGAAATCTACAATGGTAACATATACTCAGGAGGCACAGGAGCCTTCACTTTCTGGTTTCCTTGAAGAAGTTGCTTTGTACACAGACATCGACCAGCTTGACGAAGACAGCGACTATGTTGTAATGATGACTATGCACGCTGCTAAAGGTCTTGAATTCCCTAATGTTTTTATCGTGGGAATGGAAGAAAACATCTTTCCAGGTGCTCGTAGCATCGGTAATGAGGAAGATATTGAGGAGGAGCGCCGCCTTGCTTATGTCGGAATAACAAGAGCAAAAAAGAATCTTTACCTCACTCACGCTGTTGAAAGAATGCTTTTTGGTAACACAAATAGAAATCGTATTTCACGCTTTATAAAGGAACTTCCTGCTGAATTCATTGAAAATCAGCAACAGCATATTGAAAGATTCCAGAGTGATTCAAACGGACCGAAAATTATTGCTTCAACAAATATCTCACTTCAGGAACAGCTTGCAAACAAAAAGCGTAATGAAAAGCATAATGCTGTCAATATTGACTTTGCTGTCGGCGACAGAGTTTCTCACAATATCTTTGGTGAAGGAACAGTTATAGCTGCAACAAAAATGTCAAACGACACTATGCTTGAGGTTGCCTTTGACGTAAAGGGAACAAAAAAGATTATGGCAAACTTCGCAAAAATCAAGAAGATATAAGTACTTATCCTTCATCTTTATGATGAAGGATATTTTATTAATAAAATGTATATTTTGAAATAATTTAAAATAAATATTGACAAATAAGTTTGATTAGCGTATATTAATATTAATAAATTAAAGGGGAACAGTATGTCATTATTATCACTTGCTATCAGCTTTACATACTTTTTTAGCTTGAGCTTTTATTTTGGCTTCAAGTTTTTTTGGCGTGGGAAAAGCTGCAGCAGTAAGATAACAAGTGTATTGGCATAGTTAATTTATAAATACTTGTGTTATTAATGTTCGTAGCTTTATTGTAAGGCTACGGACTTTTTTATTTGTCTACTTGTTGTGATAGTGCACGATTGCAACTTGAAATAATATTTTTTGGAGGATTTAAAATGATAGTAATTCTTAAGCAGAATGTTGAAAAAAATCAGGTTGACGAATTGATAAAATGGCTCTCAGGCTTTGATATTAAAGTAAATCATGTTGAGGGTACACAGAAAAGTATACTCGGACTAATCGGCGATACAACAAAAATTGATATTGAAAGTGTTAAAGCAAAGGATATCGTTGAAAATGTTCAGCGAATTCAGGAACCTTTCAAGAACACAAACAGAAAGTTCCATCCTGATGATACAGTGATTGACGTTTTGGAAAGAAAAGTCGGTGGCGGTTCATTCAATGTAATTGCAGGCCCATGTTCTGTTGAAAGCGAAGAGCAGATTATAACAACAGCAATGGCTGTAAAAGAAGCAGGAGCAACAATGTTGCGTGGTGGTGCGTTCAAGCCAAGAACTTCACCGTATGCTTTCCAGGGACTTCGTGCTGATGGAATTGAGCTTCTTTTAGAGGCAAAAAAAGCAACAGGTCTCCCTATTGTAACAGAAATTATGTCACTTGCACATATTGACTTGTTCGCAGATGTTGATATAATTCAGGTAGGGGCAAGAAATATGCAGAACTTCGAGCTTTTAAAAGCACTCGGACATTCTGATAAGCCAATTCTTTTAAAAAGAGGTTTGGCAAACACTCTTGAAGAGCTTTTAATGTCTGCTGAATACATTACAGCAGGTGGAAATCAGAATATTATTCTTTGCGAAAGAGGTATTAGAACCTTTGAACCAAAGACAAGAAATACACTTGATATTTCAGCAATCCCATTGCTAAAACAGCTCACACATCTTCCTGTTGTGGTTGATCCAAGTCACGCTGCCGGTATTACTTCACTTGTTGAGCCTCTCTCACTTGCAGCAATAGCTTGTGGAACAGATGGATTGATAATCGAAGTACACAACGATCCAAAGAATGCACTTTCTGACGGTGCACAATCACTCACACCAGAACAG
>CALMXN010000247.1 GCA_937871145.1 uncultured Clostridia bacterium | reverse complement strand
AAGATGCTCTCTTTCAATCCAGCGGTTAAATATTGAATATGATGGCTGATTGATTATAAATGGAGTTTTAAGCTCTCTGAAAAGTTTTATTGCTTCTCTTGTCTGCTCAGTACCATAATTTGAAATACCGACATACAATGCCTTGCCCTGTTTTACTGCATTATCAAGTGCAAGTACAGTTTCTTCAAGTGGAGTCTGCGGGTCAAAAACATGGTGATAAAAAATATCAACATACTCAAGTCCCATTCTCTTAAGGCTCTGATCAAGACTTGCTGTGAGGTACTTGCGTGAACCGTTTTTATCACCGTAAGGGCCTTCCCACATATCATAGCCTGCTTTTGTCGAGATAACAAGCTGATCACGATAAGTTCTCATTGACTTGTCAAGAATTCTGCCGAAGTTTGATTCTGCTGCGCCTGGATTTGGGCCATAGTTGTTGGCAAGGTCAAAATGAGTTATGCCAAGGTCAAATGCAGTATGAACCATTTTCTCCATATTTTCAAAATTATCTCTGTCGCCGAAATTCTGCCACATTCCAAGTGAAACAGCAGGAAGCTTCAATCCAGATTTTCCGCAATGGTTATATTTCATTTTGTTGTATCTTTCACTATCAGGTATATACATCAGATTATCCTCCTTTTATTACTGAAACAATAATAACCTTAACATAAGCAATTGTCAACAAAATCAATATTATAAATACATTACTTTTACATATTTCATTATTTTTTGATATGTGGTACAATTATTATATATATTTTTCAGGGAGGATAACTATGAGAAAGAAAAAAAAGAATAAATTTCTTTGGAAAAGAATTTTCCTTTGTATATTCTTACTAATAATTCTGATATGGGTTTTTGCTCTGATTATCGGTAACATTTTCAGCAAGGATACGGACAAGAAACCAAGTACATCTTCTTCTGCTTCTTCAAAATCAGATAACACAACAAATGCCAATTATGAATATATTGAAACTGACTCAACACTTATAAATCAGGGGAATCTTATTCTTGTAAACAGCGACCACGCTTACACAGCACCTATACCAACAACTGATAATCTGACTAATCTTGTTGATTACAGGCAAGGCCTGACTTCAAAAAACTTTTCAGTAATAGACAAAAGTGTTAATCTTTCCACATTAATAATAAATGATTTTAATAATATGATGACGGATTTTGCTGTTAATACAAAAGTAACTAAGCTAATTGTTACAAGTGGTTTACGAACTAAAGAATATCAACAGACACTGTATAACAAAGACCTGAAAAATAACAATTCAACAGTATCAACGCTTGTTGCGCTACCTGGTCACAGCGAGCATCACACAGGTTATGCACTTGACTTTTCATACAATGACGCTTTCAAGAACAACTGCAAATGGCTTAATGAAAATTCATATAAATATGGCTTTATCCAGAGATATTCTGAGGATAAAAAAGGACTTACAAAGATTGATAATCAGCCTTGGCATTACCGCTATGTCGGACAGCCTCATGCATATTATATGAAACAGAACAACCTTTGCTTTGAAGAATATATTAATTTAATAAAAAAATACACCTTCGCAAAGGAACACCTCAAAATCAAGAACTTTGACGATGTTGAATATGAGGTTTATTATGTTCCTGCAACAAAAGACAAGACAAAAATTCCTGCGCCAAAAGAGTGCGACAGCTATGTTATCTCAGGCAATAACGTAGATGGATTTATTGTAACTGTTCTGGCCTCTCAAAATAAGCAGTAAAGGGAAGAATTTTATGGACATAATCACTTTAACAAAAGACAACCTTGAAACCGAGCATATATGCTGTGCTATATCAAACGACAATGACTGTCAGGTAGCTTCAAAGAAAAACTGGCTTTCAGAAAGATTTAACGACGGACTTGTTTTTAAAAAAGGTAATGTCCGGGGAAAATGCTTTATTGAATATATTCCCGCTGAGAAAGCGTGGTCTCCTGTGAAGGCTGACGGATATATGTATATTGACTGCCTTTGGGTTTCCGGGCAATATAAAGGTCAGGGCAATTCAACACTATTGCTTGACGAATGTATCAACGACAGCAAGGAAAAAGGCAAGAAAGGACTTGTTATTCTTTCAGCAAAGAAAAAGATGCCGTTCCTTTCTGACCCAAAATATTTAAAATACAAAGGCTTTAAGCTTGCTGACACGGCAGAACCTTTCTATGAACTTTATTATCTTACTTTTGAAGAAAATGCTGATGTACCTTGCTTTATGCCACAGGTTAAAAAGCCTCATATAGATGACAAGAACTTTGTGCTTTATTATACTGACCAATGCCCATTCACAGCAAAATATGTTCCACTTATAAAAAATATTGCTGATGAAAAAGGCATACCATTCAAAACTGTCCACATAACTTCCTGTGAACAGGCAAAGAATGCACCAGCACCATTCACATCATACTCACTTTTTTACAACGGTGAATTTCTGATGAATGAAATTTTATCAGAGAAAAAGTTTGAGAAAATTATTGCTGAATTATAATTTATTACTTGAAAGTAAATAAATAAAATATTTTTTATGAATGACTTGATTTTTAATGCTCTTTGTACTATACTATGTTTAGCACTCTTATATATAGAGTGCTAAATGCATAAGTACAAGGAGTGTTTTTTATGGCAAAAAAACAATTTAAAGCAGAGTCAAAACGTTTACTTGATATGATGATTCACTCAATTTATACGCACAAGGAAATCTTCCTTCGTGAGCTTATTTCAAACGCAAGTGACGCTATTGACAAATTATATTTCCATTCACTTCAGGATACAGATATCGGAATGACAAAAGACGATTTTGCAATCACTATAAAAGCTGATAAAGAAAATCGAACACTTACAATTTCCGATAACGGTATAGGAATGACTAAGGAAGAACTTGAAAACAATCTCGGAACAATCGCAAAGAGTGGTTCACTGGCTTTTAAAAATGACAATGAACTTGGTGATGATGTAAGTATTATCGGACAGTTCGGTGTTGGCTTCTATTCATCATTCATGGTAGCTAAAAAGGTTGTTGTAACATCAAAAGCTTTCGGTAGTGATGAAGCTTATACCTGGACTGCTGAGGGTGTTGACGGCTATACAATAGTTGAGTCAGAAAAAGAAACCAGCGGTACTGAAATTATTCTGTATCTTATGGACAACACTGAAAATGAAAAGTATGACGAATACCTTGAGCAGTACAGATTACAACAGCTTATCAAGAAATATTCTGACTATATCCGCTTCCCTATAAAGATGGATGTTGAAACCTCAAAACTTAAAGAGGGCAGCGAAACAGAATATGAAACTGTTGTTGAAATCAAAACCTTGAACAGTATGGTTCCTATCTGGAGAAAGAACAAGAATGAACTTAAAGACGAAGATTATAATAAGTTCTATATGGAAAAATTCCATGATTATGAGAACCCTGTGAAATATATGCACGTTAAGGCTGAGGGTATCGCAAGCTATAATGCTTTGCTGTTTATTCCTTCAAAAGCTCCGTTTAACTATTACTCAAAGGAATACGAAAAAGGACTTCAGCTTTATTCAAACGGCGTTCTTATCATGGATAAATGTGCTGATCTGCTCCCTGACTATTTCTCATTTGTAAAAGGTCTTGTTGACAGTGAGGATTTGTCACTTAACATTTCAAGAGAGCTCTTACAGCACGACAGACAGCTAAAGGTTATCGCCAAAAACCTTGAAAAGACTATTAAAAATAACCTTGTTAAAATGCTTATGGAAGACAGAGATAAGTATGAAGAATTCTTCAAGAACTTTGGATTACAGCTCAAATTCGGCATTTACAGCTCTTATGGACAGAACAAGGATGTACTTGAGGACTTGCTGATGTTCCATACATCATTTGCTGAAAAGATGTCAACTCTTGAAGAGTATGTTTCAAGAATGAAGGAAGACCAGAAGTTCATCTATTATGTAACAGGCAGCAGTATTTCAAGGATTGAAAGACTGCCACAGATTGAAGCTCTCAAGGAAAAAGGCTTTGAAGTATTATACCTCACAGATGATGTTGACGAATTTGCTGTAAAGATGCTTATGAATTACAAGGAAAAGGAATTTAAATCAGCATCAAGTGATGACCTTGATCTTGAAACAGAAGAAGAAAAGCAGGAAGCTAAAAAGCAGGCTGAGGAAAACAAAGACCTCTTCACAGCAATGAAAGAGGCTCTTGGTGATAAGGTCGTTGAAGTAAGATTATCACAAAGACTGAAGTCGCATCCTGTATGCCTTGCAAACGGCGGAGACATCACCATTGAAATGGAAAAGGTACTTAATGCAATGCCTAACAATGAAAAAGTTAAGGCGCAAAAGGTACTTGAAATAAATGCAAACCACCCTGTATTTGCAAAACTTCAGAAGCTTAACACTGAAGACAAGGAAAAGCTGAAGATGTATTCAGAGCTCCTGTACACTCAGTCACTTATGATTGAAGGAATACCTGTTGAAGACCCTGTAAAATTCTCAAATATGATATGTGAGCTTATGGTTGATTAATTTATATAACTGAATAAAAATATCCTGTTACCATTTTTGTCGAAACAGGATATTTTTTGTTGACTTTAATGTTATTAAATGCTAAAATTTTAAATGCAATATATTATCAGGAGGAACTTAATATGGGACTCTTTTCAAGCGCATTAAAATCTTTAGGTTAAGTAATCGGCGACAAAATATCCGAGTCTTTTGAATCAACACCAGTCGGAAACTTAATGCACGAAAATACACCTCCAGTGCAACAGGCACCAGTCGTATTTCCGCCAATTTCAGAAAATACAACAGTGATTGATACATACTTTGATAAAGTAATATCATTTAAAACTTTAAATCCAACTACTTTTTGGGATACACATGATGATTTTTGTTGCGGTTTGACCACTGTATTTGCGTTCTCGCCTAATGGAGCTCCTCTTGAAAATTGGGATGATCCTATTCCAGATGGTTTAATTGCATTTGGCGCTCCGGATAATCCTTCAAGAACTTACGAAAAAGCCAAATCAAGAATTGAACATATGGGCGATAATTTGAATACACAAGTTTATAAGTTGTCAGATCAGATATTTTTGTATAAAATGATTGGTGAATCTAATGAAAAATACATCGAGATAAATTATATGGAATTTGATTTTGAAGACTCATCGGTTGGCTATGAAGTATATATTGATATTAATAAGAATAAGTTTTCATACCAACAGATTGAAATTATGAAACATGAATACCATACAATAATTAATACAATGAAGTTTGCTGATTAATAATTAAGAGCCTTGAATTTAAAATTCAAGGCTCTATTTTTATTCTTCTGTTTTATTTTTACGTCTGTTGACTATTGATTCCTTAACATCCTTCAAAGCTTCACTGAATCGTGATGATGTTGCGTGTGGATGGGCTTTCAAAAGCTGGCGGGGATAAAATGAAAGCTTTGAAAACATCTTGTGTCTTTCTTCAGTAAGACTCTGGATTTTATCCTTGATTGCCTGTGCTCTTTCAGACTTTTCAACACTCTGGGAAATAAGCTTTTCGATTTCATTCTTAATTTCAGTAAGCTTAGCAAGAACCTTCCTGACATCAAATGCTGTCTTGACTGAGTATACCACATCAGAAACAAATATAACTGATATTGATATTACAATGGCTAAGGTTGCTGTATGTGAAAAATTCAGAACTAACTTTTCTGTTAATTCGTGAAGTTTATATGTAAGAAGCAATGATAAGAATCCCCAGAATAATGAGGACATTACACATATCTTACCATTCAAATTAAACTCTGAATCTGAGTAATCCCAGTATTTTACCTTAAATAAGCTTTCCATTACTACGCCAGTTATATACTCAAGAAGTGTACAACTCAAAGCTCCACATATATATACTAAAACCGGATCGGATTTTACAGGAAGAGTTGCAAATAGAATTGTCAATGCACCAAAGCCATAGAGCGGAAGGAAGGGTATTCTTAAAAAGCCACGGTTTACAAATTTTTTTTCTGATAATGATACTAATGTTGATTCCAATGCCCAGCCGATTAAGCAATATATATAAAAAAACATTGTCCATTGTAAAAACGTATATTTAAACACCATAGATCGGAAGAGCACACGTCTGAACTCCA
>CALMXN010000246.1 GCA_937871145.1 uncultured Clostridia bacterium | reverse complement strand
TCTATATTCCCGAATAAGAGTCCTCGCCCGGTGAGAAGTATTCTTATTGGTGAAATACTGAACAACATAGCAGAGTGCTGTGATAATATTACTGATAAATCATATCTTGATGAATACAGAAAACGCTCCTTCCTTATCGGAAAGAGCATAGTAGTAATAAATAACGGCACAAGAACAAATGCAATAGCAATTGAAATTGATGATAAGGCAAGACTTATTGTGAGATTTGAGGACGGAAAAACACAAGCACTTAATTCAGGTGAAGTAAGTGTAAGAGCGAAATAAAAGTCCAATAAAAAATCCCCTGAGGAATTTTCCTCAGGGGACTGATTGTATATCTTTAATTATGCAAGTTCAGCAAAGTATTTGATTGTTCTAACCATCTGTGATGTGTAAGAATTTTCATTATCATACCATGAAACAACCTGTACTTCGTAAAGATCATCAGCAATTTTAGCAACCAATGTCTGTGTTGCATCAAAAAGTGAACCGTATCTCATACCGATAACGTCAGAAGAAACGATTTCGTCTTCGTTGTAACCGAATGATTCAGAAGCAGCAGCCTTCATAGCAGCATTGATAGCTTCCTTTGTTACGTTTTTACCCTTAACAACAGCTGTAAGGATTGTTGTTGAACCAGTTGGAACTGGAACTCTCTGTGCAGAACCGATGAGCTTGCCGTTCAATTCAGGAATTACAAGACCGATAGCCTTAGCAGCACCTGTTGAGTTAGGAACGATGTTAGCAGCACCAGCACGAGCTCTTCTGTGATCACCCTTACGGTGTGGCCCGTCAAGAATCATCTGATCGCCTGTGTAAGCGTGGATTGTTGCCATGATACCGCTCTGGATCTGAGCAAAATCATTAAGAGTCTTAGCCATTGGAGCTAAGCAGTTTGTTGTGCATGAAGCAGCTGAGATGATTGTATCATCTTTTGTGAGTTCCTTTTCATTAACACTGAAAACTACTGTAGGAAGGTCGCTTCCAGCAGGAGCTGAAATAACAACTTTCTTTGCACCAGCGTCAATGTGAGCCTGTGATTTTTCTTTTGAACAGTAGAAACCTGTGCACTCAAGAACAACGTCTACGCCGATTTTACCCCAAGGAAGATCCTTAGCATCTTTCATAGCATAGATAGTAATCTTCTTGCCATCAACAGTGATTGAATCTTCGCCAGCTTCTACAGTGTGAAGACCTTCGCCCATTCTTCCACAGTAACCGCCCTGTGCTGTATCATACTTAAGAAGATGAGCAAGCATCTTTGGGTCTGTAAGATCGTTGATAGCAACTATTTCGTAACCTTCTGCACCAAACATCTGTCTGAATGCAAGACGTCCAATACGTCCAAAACCATTAATTGCAACTTTAACTGCCATAATTAATAATCCTCCTAATTAAATTCTACATTTATTTTAACTCAAATCGTGCTTTTTTGCAAGCACTTTGATAAAAAATTAACTTATTTATATTAATTTTAATATGCGTACAAAAAAGTACAATACAGATGTATATTATATGTACATTTTTATTATATATTACTTTCACAAATAATTATTTGTTTTATTTAACTTTTTAACAAAAAACAATTGGTTATTCAAAATATTATAGACTTTGTATAATGTTTGTATTATAATTTACTAAAAGGTTATACCAATATAAAAAAAGGAAGAGAGTGCAACTGTACTTGATGGATAATTGCAAACTGGATTTTATATCAAATTTATATTCTGAAACACTATTACCTGTACTAATTACCGACGAGAACCTCAAGGTTATATGGTCAAACGACAATAGCTTGCTTCAAAGATTTGGTAATACTGACTTATCAGAAATTTTTGTTTTTGACAGTCAAGAAAGCTCATCGTTGCTTTCAGTTAAAATTAATGAAGAAATTCAAAATGTCAGTATTTTCAATGTAAAGGAAAATGATAAAACTGAAGGATACATTATTAAATTCTTATCTGTTTATGACAGTAAAAGATTTTTTGTTAATGAAAGATATCTTAATTCACTGATGCTGTTCTTCTCAATGCTAAGGAATAACATTTCAGGAATAGTCAGTATTTCTGCAATGCTTCAAAGCTCACTTGAAGAAAAAGAAATGTATGATGAGCTTGGCTATCTCAATATCCAGATGAATTATTGCTATAAAATTCTTGCCGAAACAGTAAATTCCTCTGAAATGTCAAGATATTTTTCTAATATTTTTAATATTAAAAAGCTTGATTTGGGTCAGTATCTTACAAAAATAACTGACTATGCAGTAAATATTATCCGCGATCCTAATTTAAGTATAACATGTAAATGTGAAGACGATGTATTTATTAATATTGATAGCGACCGATTTTTAGTGGCAATAATGAATATTATCATTAATTCAATTCAATATAATATTTCTGAACACAAAGAAATAAAAGTTACATTAAAAAAATCAGATGCATATGCTTCAATCAGTATTTCCGATAACGGAATCGGTATTTCAAAGGATATTATTGATGAATTACTTGAAATAATAGATGAAAACGATATAATTGTTGACCAGAGTATAAAGACTGGTAAGGGTTATGCAAACGGTTATGATGTTATATCAAAGTTTTGCAAAGCTTTTGGGTGTAAAATTCTTATATCTTCAAAGGAAGATGAAGGAACAACAGTAATGCTCAGAATACCTCTTGCAATTAATGACAGCTATCCTGAACATCTGCAGTCAGAAACAGCTGATTACTTAATAAACCGTTTTTCCAATGTATATCTGCTTGTTTCAAAGGCTTGTCAGATAAAATATATATAGAAAACAATTATTTATTTTTTCTTATTGCTTTTTTTGACGAAAAATAGTACAATAAGAAATAGTTTGTTAACGAGAATTTTTGTTAAAAGAATAATCGCGGTACTATATGGGTGTCGTTGAAAGGAATGTATTTATGTCAACCAAGTATGTATTTGTCACAGGTGGAGTAGTTTCAGGACTTGGAAAAGGAATAACTGCTGCTTCTTTAGGTAGGTTGCTTAAAGCAAGAGGTTATAAGGTAACTATTCAAAAATTTGATCCTTATATAAATGTTGACCCGGGAACAATGAGCCCGTATCAGCATGGTGAGGTTTTCGTAACAGATGATGGGGCAGAGACAGACCTTGATCTTGGCCATTATGAGAGATTCGTTGACGAAAACTTATCAATCAATTCAAATGTTACAACAGGTAAGATTTATTGGAACGTTCTTAATAAGGAACGTCGCGGGGATTATCTTGGCGGAACAGTTCAGGTAATTCCACACATAACAAACGAAATAAAGGACAGAATCTGGCGTGTAGGTAAAGAAAAGAATTCTGATGTTGTTATCACTGAAATCGGCGGAACTGTCGGTGATATCGAGAGTACACCTTTCCTTGAGGCTATCAGACAGGCTTCTGTTGAAGCAGGCAGAGGGAATGCTATTTTCATACACGTAACATTAGTTCCTTTTATTGCTGGTTCAAATGAGCTTAAATCAAAGCCAACACAGCATTCAGTAAAAGAACTTCTTTCCCTCGGAATTCAGCCTAATATTCTTGTTCTGAGAAGTGAAATGCAAATCCCAGAGGATATGCGAAATAAAATAAGCTTGTTCTGTAATGTACGTTCACAGGACGTTATTCAGAACCTTACAGCTCCTTCACTATATGAAGTTCCGCTTATGCTTGAAAAAGAAGGTTTAGCTGATATTGTCTGCGAACAGCTTGGACTTGAAAACAGAAAGCCAGAGCTTACAGAGTGGATTGATATGGTTAAGGGTCAGAAGAGTGCAACAAAGAAGGTTACTATTGGCCTTGTCGGAAAATATGTTGAACTTCCTGATGCGTACCTTTCAGTTGCAGAAGCATTGCGTCATGCAGGCTTTGCAAACAGTGCAAAGGTCGATATTAAATGGGTTCAGTCAGAGGATGTAACACCGCAGACAGTTGAGACTCTTCTTTCAGACTGTGATGGTATTCTTGTTCCTGGTGGCTTTGGCGACAGAGGAATTGAAGGTAAAATTGAAGCAATCCATTATGCAAGAGAAAACAGGATTCCATTCTTCGGAATATGTCTTGGTATGCAGATGGCTGTTGCTGAATTTGCAAGACACGTTGCAGGACTTGAAGGCGCTAATTCAGGTGAATTCGGCGAAATCAAATACCCTGTAATTGATATTATGGAAGATCAGAAGGATATTACTGAAAAAGGCGGAACAATGCGTCTTGGACTTTATCCTTGCAAGCTTACAGAAGGCACTAAGACTCAGGCAATTTATGGTGAGGACCTTATCTATGAACGTCATCGTCACCGCTATGAATTCAACAATACTTTCAGAAAACAGCTTCAGGAAGCTGGCATAGTTCTCGCAGGTTTATCACCTGACCAGAATCTTGTTGAAATCATTGAACTTCCTGATCATCCTTGGTTTATTGGTGTTCAGTTTCATCCTGAATTCAAGTCAAGACCAAACAGACCACACAAGCTATTCAAGGATTTCATCCGTGCAAGTATTGAAAATCAGAAGTAAATTTTATAAAGCGGCCTTATGGGCTGCTTTATTTTTTTCCTGCATATAATCGCTTGAATACGACGGACTATTGTGATATTATTAATATGGATTTTCAAAAGGGGTGACAGGTAATGAGCAATATTAACTTTGTTACAAAATACAGCAACTGCTTTTATAAAATAGAATTATCGAAAACTCTTCTTCATTTTATGGAGTTTGATTTTGTGTACTTCTGGGAACAGTCTGTCGCTCTCGGTAAGCAGTCACAGGCAAGCAAATCTTTTTCTTATGAGCAGTCAGGTGTACTCAGAAATCTTATTTCAAAATGTCATCCTTATTTTGAAGCACTAACAAATTTTGAATTTGATCATATTGTTGTGGACTGTATTATTGAACATATCTGCAGAACAGAAAACATAGGTCTTGAAGCATTATGGTCAAGATATATATCGCCTAAAAATTCTTATGAGAAAGTGATTTTCTCACGAATTTCTGAATATAAAACGAATCGTGCTATCAATGAATGGGTTAATCTTTTACGCGTACAGGAATACGCTAAGAAGAAGATTGCCTTTATTTTTGATGGCGACCCTTGTTCACTTCCTGAATCAAAGGCAAGATGCAGATATTTTGACCTTGCTTATTCTGTTGCAGCAAAAGAAACTGGTTATCCTTCTGATGAGCTGCCAACAGCTCGGAGGTATTCATTGACACAGATGCCGAATGCGGTTTTTATGATTAATAAAACCTCAAAGGATATTTATAAAAAGCTCCGTGACAGGCTTGATGAAGCCCCTGGCCCAGTAAAATACCGTACAAACGATATTCTGAGGAATTCATATGCACTTGATGCATTTGATTATATGAGAGATTTGAAGCGACCTGAAGAGCTTGAAATGTTATCTGCTATTGAGAATTTCAGGTATCTTCCTGAGGTTGTGTATCTTCCAAATTGCTTCAAGGCTATTATAGATCTTGAAATTGAAAAAATGCTTGATAATGGCATTATGTTTCAGAAGTGTGATAAGTGCGGACGTTATTTCAACAGGGATATCAATTATCACGGCGGATTATGTGACCGTGTAAAATCATCGGGCAAGTCATGCCGTGAGGAAGAGAAAGATCACAACACTGACCCTGAAGCTATTTCAGAAGAACTTACAAAGAAAAGTGAACTACTGTATTCGAACCTTTATAAAAAGGTCGGAAAGGAAATTCCAAAGGCAGAGTTCTTTGAATGGTCAGAGTATCTCGTGAAATTACGCAAAAATGTCGAGAATAAGAGTTCAAGTATAGAAGACCTTGAATCTTTTCTTCGCTATTCAGAAAAAATGTACGGTGAGATAAAAAATTGAGGAAGAGTAGGGAAATCCTGCTCTTTTTTATGTCCATGGAACACAAATAAAAGGCACATTATAAATCTAATTAATACATTTTGTCAATTTACATACTTTTGAAATAATGTTATAATATAAAAAACAATAATTATTTTTGGAGGCATTATGTTTAATATTGCAGTGGCACAATCAGGTGGACCTACCTGTGCAATTAATTCATCACTTGCTGGAGTTTTTGCAGAGGCTGAAAAGCAACCATTAATTGACATGATTTACGGTTCAAGGAAT
>CALMXN010000245.1 GCA_937871145.1 uncultured Clostridia bacterium | reverse complement strand
ATCTTGGATGATACATTTTGCATTCTCCTTAAGTCAGTTAAAATAATTTTAATGTAAAATTTTAATATAACGGTTAGTCATAAAATATAAAATACCCCACCAATTAAATCTACAAAATCACAGTTCCCTTATTGTCAATTTCTAGTTCAGTAACGATCCAGTCTGAAAGTCCGTGACTGTCAAGAGCAAATCTCATCTTGCCAGCAAAATATGAATTGTCATGGTCAACAATAGCCATAATTGTCGGGCCTGCTCCACTCATATAAACCGCATAAGCATCAAGTGTATATGCAAGATCAAATACTTTGTCAGCGTTAGGAATAAGCGGAAGCCTATACGGCTGATGAAGCTTATCACCGACTGCTGTTTTTAGGTTTTCAAACTTTCCAGTCAATAGCGAAGCTGAAAAAAGTGCCGCTCTTGAAAGATTGAAAACTGCATCCTTATGAGAAATTTCTTTAGGGAGGCATCCTCTTGCTTTTTCTGTTTTAAGTTCAAATGAAGGAATGATAGCAACAAACTTAAGTGTTGTGAAAACCTCTTGCTTTACCCAATGTACCTTCTGCCCGTCAAATACTGCTGTTACAATTCCACCAAGAAGGGCAGGGGCTATATTGTCAGGGTGTCCCTCAATCAAAGCAGCAAGATCAACAAGCTCATCAGGTGAAAGAGGGGAGCCAAGCAATGTGTTAGCACCGATAAGTCCCGCAACGATACAAGCTGAACTGCTCCCTAATCCTCTTGCCATTGGTATATTATTAACCTGTTCAATTTTTAGTCCGTTTAATTTTTTACCACAGATGTCATAAACCTTTTTTGCTGATTCAAAAACAAGATTGGTGTCATCTGTTGGAATTTCAATAGTATCAAGTGAAGTAATTTGGATTCTGTCACTTTCCTCGATATTAACGTAGTTGTAATAATTCAACGCAAGTCCGAGTGCGTCAAATCCAGCACCAAGATTTGCACTTGTTGCAGGTATCTGTATTTTAATCATATTATCCTCTAAATATCCAACATTCTGATTTTTCCTATTACGTTTGCACCACAAAGCTCAAGCTCATTAATGCAGTGGTCAATTTCCTTTTCAACCATAACAGGAGTAATGAATGCCATTTCATTGTCTGAAACTTTTTTCTTATAAAGAATTTTTACTTCACCAAACAGAGTATTTACTTTTTCCTTGATGTGAAGTAAATCGTCTGAACCAAGTCTGATATACATAGCAGTTTTTGCAAGCTTATAGCTTTCAATAAAGCTGTAATCCTCACTTGTTTCCCATATCTGTGAAATGCTTGTTCTTTCAGCTTTGGCGACATCAATAATATCAGCAACAACAGCACTTGCTGTTGGCATTTTTCCTGCGCCAGCGCCGTAGAACATTACATCACCAACAGCGTCACCCTTAACAAGAATTGCATTGTAAACGTCATCAACACTAGCAATCAGGCAGGATTTGTCAACGAATGCGGCACTAACGATAGGGAGAATTTTGCCGTTCTCAAGTTGCTTTACGCTACCGATAAGCTTAATTGAACAGTTACAGCTTTCAGCATATTCAACATCTTCAATAGTAATTCTTGCAATTCCTGAAGTGTGAACTCTTTCAGGATAAACGTGCTTTCCATATGCAAGAGAAGCAAGAATACAGATTTTTCTGCAGGCATCATGACCTTCAATATCAGCAGTCGGATCCTTTTCAGCATAGCCAAGCTTCTGTGCAAGGGCAAGTGCATCATAAAAATTCATCTGTTCTTTTATCATCTTTGTAAGAATAAAGTTAGTTGTTCCGTTAAGGATACCGGCAATCTGAGTAATCTTATTTGCTGCAAGGCACTGATGCAAAGGACGGATAATAGGAATACCACCGCCTACACTTGCCTCAAACATATAGTTACAGTTGTTAGCTTTTGCAATAGCGAGAAGTTCAACACCTTTTGTAGCAACAAGCTCTTTGTTCGATGTTACAACACTCTTACCCTTCTGTAAAAGTGATTTTGTGAACTGATAAGCAGGGTTTGTTCCGCCCATACATTCAGCAACGATATCAACTTCATCATCGTTTAATATGTCATTGAAATCCTTTGTAAGTTTATCAGCAAAAGGACTTTCTGGAAAGTCACGAAGATCAAGAATATATTTTATATCGAGGTCTTTTCCAGCTTTCTTGCAAATGCCCTCTTTGTTGTTGTAAAAAACTTCGACAGTTCCGGAACCTACTACTCCAAAACCTAATACTGCAATTTTACTCATTTGAAATTCCCCAATCATAAATAGTTTATTCTCCCGAAATTATCTTGATATCAACAACACCGTAAACATCAGAAAGCATTGTTTTCAGCATCTTGGTATTAATAGAATCATTGTTTAGTTTAATAGAAAATGTGACAGTAGCAACAGAATCAATAGGTATATTCTGATTTACAGTAAGAATATTTGCGCCAAACTCGTATATCGTTGACAGAATACTTGATAATACGCCTGGTTCATCCTTTAAAACAGCATATAATGATATAATCTTGTTGGTCAGCTTTTCTTCATAGAAGAATATACTGTCCTTATATTTATAGTATGCACTTCTTGAAATCCCAATGGCTTTACAAGCGTCTACCGAACTTTTTGCATCTCCCCGAGCAATCATTCTCTTTGCTTCAAGAACCTTTAAATATACCTCAGGAAGAACCTTGGAATCAATAACCACAAGCTTTTGAATATCCTGCATACGTCCACCCCTTGAAAACAAATGTATTTGTTATACATACAATTTTAGCATATTCTACAAATTATGTCAAGGTTACAACTTAACCAAAAAAACTTCAAATAAATAAAAATAAACCGACAGAATTTCTATCGGTCTTTTTTATATGTAATTTAAAAATATTCTTTCATCAATATATCAACCCATTCAGGAGTAATAGCATCCTTTTTTGTGTCATAAACAGGGAAGTATGGCTTTATATCAAGAACAGGTGTGCCATTTATTGCATCGAGTCCCTTAACAATAATAACATTATCCTTAACATCAATGAGCTTTATTGATGTAATTCCGATAGGGTTTGGTCTGTCCTTTACTCTTTGTGCAAAAAGCCCGACAATAGGCAAGTCCTCACGGCCTTGCGGATGTCTCTTAATATGCTTTTCATATACAAACTTTGCTTTATGAAGATAATAAATTACGTTTATGTGTGAAAAGTCTGAAAGACCTTTTAAACCTTGAGCATATTCAGGCTCAAGAACAATCTGTGATGTTACCTTACCCCAGTTTGTGTCTGTCTGCTCCTTTATGTCATTTTTAATGTATCCAATAGGATTAAATTCAATCGTCATTTTCGCATCTTCTTTAATATATTTTATATGTCAGTTCTTTTCTGTATAATGCTCTTACTACTCTTTCGCTGAATAGCGGGGAATCCTGCTGACCGAAATATTTAAAACCAAGCTTTTCATAGAAAGCCCTTGCGTTTGAGTTATCTTCAAGTGTATTTAAAACAGCTCTCTTATAACCATTATCTTTCAGTATAACAAAAAGATATTTCATAAGGCTCTTGCCAATTCCTTTTTTCTGATATTCAGGCAGAACATACAACTGCATTATGTACGCACAATCCTTATAATCGTCTTCTTCGTATTTATAGTAGCTGATTATTCCGCAATAATTACCGTTATAATCAGCAATGAAATAAATTGGCTTACTATTATTAAATGCTTCTGAAAGCATTTTTTCTCGTCTTCCTTTATCAGTATAAAGAACAATATCGCTGTCAGGGACAATACCTGTATATGTTGCTTTCCATGTTGTGTTGATAATATTAGCAATAGCTTCAATATCACTACGCTCTGCTTTTCTTATATTGATAACCTCACAAAAATCAGTGTCACTATCATTCCCGTATTTATGTGCATTTCTGCATATTTTCATTTTTTTCAATCCTTTCAATATATTATAAGGACTTCTTAAGTCGCATATTAAAAAAGCAAAGGTAATCTCCGTTATCAGTTAAAAGCTTTTTATATTCAAAGGGCACATAGCCTCTCTTCTGATACATTTCAAAAGCAGGGAACGAAGCAGATAAAGTTACATCACTATGCTTTTTTAAAATTTCACCCTCAAAATAATCAAGGGCTTTTGTTCCGAAGCCTTTTCCCTGAAATTCAGGAAGAATAAAAAGCCTGTCTATTTCATTTCCATTAATAGTTCCAGTACCGATTATTGTGTTATTTTCAGAGAATAGATAAACTTCATCATCTTCAATAGACTTTTTTATGTTTTCATCTGAATGGTGTTTTAAAAAGAAATCAACAGCTCCACTTGGATAATATTTTGAATAAACTGTATTTATAGTTGTATGAACAATATTTTTTATCATAGTAAAGTCATTTAGTGTGGATTTTTCAATAGTCATTTTCAACATCCTAATCATAAAATTATCCTTTAGAAATACATTGTAAACTAAAGATATAATACCATTATTTATTTAATATTTCAAACAAAATATATGCAAACCCAAGTATATCAAAAACAGCAAAAAAGATTGCATAAATAATTATGCAATCTTTTTACTATCTTAAACTCGTATATAATTTATATTCAATTGAATCTACAAGTGCTTTGACACTTGCATTAATAAT
>CALMXN010000244.1 GCA_937871145.1 uncultured Clostridia bacterium | reverse complement strand
GCAAAGCCCCCAATAAGTTTAATAACAGGAGGATAAAATGCTCAACAATATTTTCGACAGCCATTCCCATTACGATGATGAAAAGTTCAATGATGACAGAGATGAATTACTTTTTAATATGAAAGAAAAAGGCGTGTGTGGAATCATCCACGCAGCCACTGATATAAAAAGCTCTGAAACTGGTATAGCATATACGAAGAAATATCCTGATTTTTATACTGCAATCGGCGTGCACCCTGAATGTGTCGATGGTTTACAGGGCGATTATCTGGAACAGCTTGAGAAGTTAGCTGAAAATGAAAAAGTTGTTGCTATTGGTGAAATCGGGCTTGATTATTATTGGACAAAAGAAACAAGAGAAAAACAACTTGAGGTTTTTGAAAATCAGCTTATTCTTGCAAAAAAGCTTAACCTCCCGGTAATAATTCATAGTCGTGAGGCAACACAGGATTGTATGGCTTTATTAAATAAGTACAAACCAAAGGGAGTAGTGCATTGTTTTTCAGGCTCAGCTGAAACTGCTAAGGAAATCTTGAAAATAGGTATGTGCATTAGCTTCACAGGTGTTCTCACCTTCCCGAAATCATTAAAAGCGCAGGAAGCTCTTTCGGTTATTCCTATGGACAGATTACTGCTTGAAACCGACTGCCCTTATATGGCTCCAGTTCCGAACAGAGGGAAAAGGTGTGATTCATCAATGATTGCATTCACAGCAGAAAAAGTCGCAGAATTAAAAGGTATACCAGCGCAGGAAGTTTTAAATATAACAACAGATAATACAAAGAGGTTGTTTAAAATTATATAATTATTTTGTAACGCGAAGTAATAATTAAATGATAAATAGGTCGAGGCACAAAATGATATTAAGTATAGATCTTCGGTGGCTTTGCGGTCGCCCCCGCGCCCCTTCGCACACATAACTAAAAGTAAACAAAAGGATTTACTCGCAATTTCCTTCGCATTGACATCTTATTATAAGTACACAAAACGAGAAAAAGGGCGAAAGCATAAATAGGTGAAGTCCGCAAAAGCGTGCGACTTTTTCAAAGTAAAGGGTTTGCTGAAGCCCGTCACACAAGAGTAGCAAAAAACCGAAACTCTTAATATGAATAAAACAAAATGTTGTTAATAGCTTTTTAGCATACTGAATTTTTCTCATAGAGAAAAATTTGTTATGCGGTGAAATAACGTCAGAAGCTCTCGGCAGAGCGGTGTTTCTTGGCAACTTCTTTTCACTGAAGAAAAGAAGTTACTGGGGTTGAG